>NZ_JASGSR010000175.1:0-12783 GCF_040446015.1 Bradyrhizobium sp. INPA03-11B | reverse complement strand
GCACGATGCGGCTCTCCTGCCGCATCGCCGACGGCAGCGGCCGCGGCTCGGCCGACAGCAGCGCGATGGTGTAGGGATGCAGCGGCCGCTCGGCGACCTCCTCCGTCGGGCCGAGCTCGACGAACTGACCGAGATACATCACCGCGACGCGCTCGCTGATATGCGAGACCACCGCGAGATCGTGGGTGATGAAGACATAGGTCAGGCCGAGATCCCGCTGCAGATCGGCAAAGAGGTTGAGCACGTCGCCGCGGATCGACATGTCGAGCGCGGCCACCACTTCGTCGCAGACGATCAGCTTTGGCTTGAGCGTCAGCGCGCGGGCGATCACGACACGCTGCTTCTGCCCGCCGGAGAGCTGGTGCGGATAGCGCTCGCCGAATTCCTGCGGCAGGCCGACGCGCTCCAGGGCCTCCCGTGCCCGCTGCTCGCGCTCGGTGCGGCTGCCGATGCGCGCGAGCTCCAGCGGCTCCAGCACGGAGGCCAGGATCGTCATGCGCGGGTTCAGCGCGGCGTTCGGATCCTGGAAGATGATCTGGTAGTCGCGGCGATGGTTCTGGAATTCCCGCCGCGACAGTGCCGTCGGGTCGATGCCGCCATGCAGGATGGCGCCGGCGCTGGGATTGAGCAGGAACACCAGGGCACGGCCGATCGTGGTCTTGCCCGAACCGGACTCACCGATGATGCCAAAAGTCTCGCCGCGGCGGACGTCGAAATTGACGCCGTCGACCGCCTTGACGGTGGCGCGGCGGTCCGAGGTCTGGAAGCAAACCTGGAGATCGCGTACCGAGACGATGGGCTCGCGGCGGGGTTCGGCGGATGCTGCGGTCATTGCGTCGCGACCTTCGCAGCAACCGGGGCGCCGGGCGGATGCAGCGCGCCCGGCAGGTTGAGCTCGGCGAAGCGATGACAGCGCACCCTGCGGCCTCCGCCAGCGTCCTGCAATTTCTGCTCGGCCTCGCATCCCCCGGCCGCGTGGGCGCAGCGGGCGCGGAAGCGGCAGCCGGCCGGCATCTCAGCGATCGACGGCACCCGGCCCGGGATCGACGGCAGCCGGCCGTGGCGCGGGCTCAAATGCGGCAACGAGCGTAAAAGTCCCGACGTATAGGGATGGAGCGGCCGCACCAGCGCCTCGTCGACGGTGGCGTCCTCGATCACCTCGCCGGCATACATCGTGATCATCCGCGTGCAGGTCTCGGCGACGACGCCGAGATCGTGAGTGATCAGCATCAGCGCGGTCTTCGAGGTCTCGCTGATGTCGCGCAGCAACTCGAGGATCTGCGCCTGCACGGTGACGTCGAGCGCGGTGGTCGGCTCGTCCGCGATCAGGAGCTGCGGCCCGCAGATCAGGCTCGCCGCGATCATCACGCGCTGGCGCATGCCGCCGGAGAGCTGGTGCGGATAATCGTCGATCCGACGCTCCGGCGAGGCGATGCCGACGCGGCGGAGCATCTCCAGCGTCTTGGCACGCGCTTCCTCCTGGCCGATGTTGCTGTGGACGCGCAGCGTCTCGGCGATCTGGTGGCCGACGGTGAACACCGGATCGAGCGCGCTCATCGGCTCCTGGAAGATCATCGCGATCCGCTTGCCCCTAATCGCGCGCATCTGCCGCGCGCTGCAGGAGGCGAGATCGACGCCGTCGAACAGGATCTTGCCGTCGAGGCCGGCAAAATTGCCCGGCAACAGCCGCAGGATCGACAGGCCGGTGATGGTCTTGCCGCAGCCGCTCTCGCCGACGATGCCGACGCGCTCGCCGGGCGCGATATCAAAATCGATCCGGCGCGTCGCCTGCCAGATGCCCTGCGTAGTCTTGAAGCGGATGCCGAGCCCGCGCACGGAGAGCAGCGGCCGCGCGCCGTCGCGCGCACCCTCCGCCCTGCGCTGTGCCGGTGGCCCTCCCATCAGCCCGCCGCCCGCTTCTTCTCTTTCACCAGCTGCTCCTCCATCAGCATCTCGGTGCCGATGATACCCTCGCGGGTGAGCTCTTCGAGCTCGGCGTCGGAGAGGCCGAGCATGCCGCCGAGGATATCTTTGTTATGCTCGCCGAGAGTCGGCGGCACCGAGCGGATCGCGAACGGCGCATCGCCTTCGCGGAACGGCATCGACGGCTGCGGATGGCGGCCAATGAAGGCGCGGTCGACCTGCTGGATGAAGCCGCGGGCGTGGAGCTGCGGGTCCTTCAACAGATCGATCGGCAGCCGCGCGACGCCGGACGCGACACCGGCGGACTGCAGCGCGGTCATCGCCGCATCCGCGTCGCGCGCCGAAGTCCAGGCCGTGATCGCCGCCTCGATCTCGCCCTCGATGGCGCGGCGGCCCGCAGCCGTCTTGAGCGTCTCATCCGATGCCCAGTCGGCCCGGCCGAGCAACTGCGCGAGCTTTGGCCACATCGCGTCGTCAGACACCGCGACCACGATCCAGTTGTCCTCGCCGTCGCAACGGAAACAGCCATGCGGCACGAAATCCGGATGGCGGTTGCCGTATTTCGCCGGCGGCTTGCCACTGGTCGAATGCGCGACGATCCAGGGGGCAGCGAACGGCATCATGCATTCGATCTGCGCGAGGTCGATGAATTGGCCCTGCCCCGTGAGCTTCGCATGGATCAGCGCGGTCAGGACCGCAACAGCGCCGTTGAGGCCGCCGACGGCATCACCGAACGCGGTATGGCTCATGACCGGCGGGCCGCCGGGATCGCCGACTACGCTCGGCAGGCCGGAGCCCTGCTCCAGCGTCGAGCCATAGGCGCGGCAGTCGCGATGCACGCTGCCGGCGCCGAACGCCGACATCGACATCATCACCAGCTTGGGATTGATCTTGCTCAGCGCGTCGTAACCGAGTCCGAGCTTGGGCAGCACCTCGACCGAATAGTTATCGACCACGAGATCGGCATCGGCGAGCAGGCGTTTTGCAAGTGCAAGCCCCTTCGGCCGGGTCAGATCGAGCGTGATGCCGCGCTTGTTGCGGTTCATGATGCAGTAGCGCACCGACTTCTCGTACATCTGCTCCAGCACATAGGCCGGCCGGCGATCGACGCCGCGCCACCAGTCCGGATACTGCGTGGCCTCGATCTTGATGACGTCGGCGCCGAGATCGGCGAGGGTGCGGGTGCAGATCGGCCCGGCCCAGCCCATCGAGAAGTCGACGACACGGATGCCCGCGAGCGGCAGGCGGTTGGGCGCAGCCGGCTTCGGCACCGGCACTCGCGGCGCGGCCTCGCGCCTTTCCTGTTGCTCGCCGATGCCAGGCACGCGGCCACCGCGCTGCGGCGGCGTTGCCGTCAGCCGCTGCATCGTACCGGCGCTGAAGCCAGCCTCGTTGCCGACGGTGATCGGCACGATGGCGCCGCGGGCGCGCTTCTCCTGATCGGCGATGAGGTCCGAGATCTCCGGCACCGGCACGATCGGGATCTTGCGCTTGAGACCTTCGGCAAACCATTCCTGCGCGGTGCGCTGCTTCAGTTTCGGCAGGATCTTGGCTTCGATCTCGGCGACATGGCGCAGCCGGTCCACACCCATGACCAGCGTCGGGTCGTCGCGCAGATCGTTCAGCCCAAGCATTTCGCAGAACGCGCGCCACTGCGCCGGGGTCACCGTGGTGACGCCGAGCCAGCCTTGCTTGGTCTCGTAGATGCCGACCGGAAAGGTCGGCCAGAACCGGTTGACGCCGACCCGCCGCATGATGTCGCCGCGCTGGAACGCCTCGAACATGATGTATTCGGTGACGGCGATGCTGGCCTCGAACAGGCTGAGATGGCTTTCCCGCCCGCGACCGTCCTGCATGCGCCCGAGCACCGACGATGCGGCCGCGATGAAGCCCCACAGCCCGCCCAGGATTCCGGTCTGGAAATCCGGCGCGTGCATCGGCGGCCCTTGCTCGGGTCCGACCAGCTTCACGAGGCCGGTCAGCGCGCGAATCGTGGAATCGGTCGCGGCGAAATCGGCATAGGGACCGCGATCGCCGAACCAGGCGAGGTCGAGATGAATCAAGCCCGGATTGTCGCGCTTGATCGCGGCGAGATCGACATCGGGACAATCGGCCGCAGCGATACCGCGTCCATCAAGCAGGATGTCGCAGCTTGCGATCAGCTCACGCAAGCGCGGCGCGGCGCTCTTATCGAGCACGACACTCGATTTGTTGAAATTGAGAAACGCAAACCATGCGCTGTGCCCTTGCGGCGTCAACGGCGCAGTGCGGCGAAGCGGATCGCCCTCGGGCGGCTCGACCTTCTGCACATCGGCGCCGAAATCGGCGAACAGCCGCGCGCAATAGCTCGTCGCCGCAGCACTTCCGATCTCGACAATCCGCAGATGCGACAACGCGCCCATCAGGCTTCCTCACCAACATGACCAGCCGGCGACAGCGGCTGATTCAGTTTTCTTGTTGGGGTGAACTTGAAGCCGCGCCGACTGTGTGATGCAAGTGGAATTTTCTTCCGCTTGACGGAATACGCCAATAGCCGCTGTACTTTGCAGCAAGCTTGCGCTGGCGGTCTGGCGCCGTGCGGTTGACGCATTGCTCGATCCGCTATTGTGCTCTCTCCAACATCAACAAAAGCCGGGCAGGAAACCATGAGCAAATCCACCACGATCAAAAGCGTCGAGACGCTCGCCTGCGATGCCGGCTGGCGGAATTATCACTTCGTCAAGGTAACGACGACGGACGGGCTGGTCGGCTGGAGCGAATATGACGAGGGATTTGGCGCGCCCGGCGTGACCGCGGCGATCGAGCGGTTGTCGGCGCGCGTGGTTGGCAAGAACGCGTTCGAGCATGAGCGGATCTATGTCGAGCTGTTCGCCGCGACGCGACCGGCCGCCGGCGGCGTGGTGGCGCTGGCGCTCGGGGCGATCGAGAATGCGCTGCTCGACGTCAAGGCCAAGGCGCTCGGCGTGCCTTGCTACGATCTGCTCGGCGGCAAGATCCGCGACCGCGTGCGGGTCTACTGGTCGCATTGCGCGACCTGGCGCATCAACCATCCCGACTGGTACAAGCCGGCGATCACGGATCTCGACGGCGTCAAGGCGATCGGCGCCGAGGTGCGCGAGAAGAAATTCACGGCGATGAAGACCAACATCTTCGTCTACACCGACGGCAAGCCGATGGGCTGGCGTCCCGGCTTCGGCTCGCCGTTCCAGCCCGAGATCAACATCGACCGCACGGTGCTGCGCAATCTCTGCATGCATCTGGAGGCGATCTGCGACGGCGCGGGCCCGAATGTCGATCTGCTGCTCGATCTCAACTTCAACGCCAAGACCGAGGGCTATCTGAAGATCCTGCGCGCCATCGAGAAGATGGACATGTTCTGGGTCGAGATCGACACCTTCAACCCGCAGGCGCTCGGCTATATCCGCCGCCAGAGCCCGCACCCGATCTCGTCCTGCGAGACGCTGCTGGGCCTGCGCGAATTCCTGCCCTACTTCACCGAGCAGGCGATGGACGTCGCGATCATCGACACGCCGTGGAACGGGGTCTGGCAGTCGATGAAGATCGCCGCCGCCGCCGAGCATTTCGAGGTCAACGTCGCGCCGCATAATTTCTACGGCCACCTCTGCACCATGATGAACGCGCATTTCTGCGCGGCGGTGCCGAACCTGCGGATCATGGAGACCGACATCGATCGCCTGGCCTGGGACCATGAGCTGTTCACCCATGTGCCGGAGTTCGTCGACGGCCATCTCGTGATCCCGGACCGTCCGGGCTGGGGCACCGAGCCGAACGAGGAAGGCCTGCGCGCGCATCCGGCGAAGAACAAGGGCGGGCTGCTGAATTACGGGCTGAAGAAGTAGGGACCAGCGCCAGCTCTCCCCCCATCGTCGTCCCGGCCTAGTGCGCACTTGCGCACGGGAGCCGGGACCCATAACCACCGCTGCGTGGTTTGAAAAAGACTCTTGCCCCAGCGGAGTAAACCAATCGCGAGTTGGGGTAATGGGTCCCGGCCTTCGCCGGGACGACGAATTGCGGTGGACGGGAAGCGTTGCGCCCCATCACCGTCATCCTGAGGAGCGCGTAGCGCGTCTCGAAGGATGCACGGCCACCAGCCGGGCCGTCCACCCTTCGAGACGGCCGCTACGCGGCCTCCTCAGGGTGACGGTGAGAGAGAGCGGCGAGCTTCGCACACGGCGAAGCAGATATGTGCCCTCAATTATCTTCCCTGACCGCCGTGAACGCGCTTTCGATCACGTCGCCGATCGGCTGCCAGGCGTTGCCGTCGAACTGCACCAGCCGCATCTGCTTGATGGGGCGGAAATCCTTCGGGCCGGTGTTGATCACGATCCCGGGCAGCGCGATCGGGCTCTGGTAGTCCTTCAGCGAGGCCGCCTGCCGCATGATGTTGTCGCGCGACAGGTCGTCGCCGCACTGGCGCAGCACCTGCATCAGCGTGTCGGCCGCGGCATAGCCGAACACGGCATAGATGTCGTCCTTGTCGCCGTCGGGGTAGTACTTGTCCATGAAGGCGTCCCACGCCTTGATCTGCGGGTCGTTCTTCCAGGCGGCATCGCCGGCATCCTTGAGGAACGAGGTCGAGATCACGCCGAGCGAGTTCTGCAGGCCCGCCGGCCGCAACGCGCTGGCGATCGAGGCCGACGCGTTGTCGAGGATGAACACCGGATGCCAGTCGAGGTCGGCGGCGACGCGGATCGCGCGCGCCGCGATCGCCGGAGCACCGTCGAACACCAGGATGTCGGCGCCGGAGCCCTTCAGAATTCCAATCTGGTTCTGGATCGCGGTCTCCGACGCGTCGAAGGCGAGATCGGCGACGATCATCCCTGCGGTGTCGCCGAGCCCCTCCTGCAATCCCCGGAACAGATCGCGGCCGAACTGGTCATTCTGCCAGAGCACCGCGATCTTGCGGGAGGGATAGGCGGCCTGGATGTAGTTGGCGTAGATCTGCCCCTCGGCGCGGAAGGTCGGCTGCCAACCCATGGTCCAGGGGAAGGCCCTCGGATGCGCCCACTCCTCATCGCCGGAGGCAACGAACAACTGCGGGATCTTCTTCTCGTTGAGGTATTTTCGGACCGCGAGGTTGCTCGGCGTGCCGAACGAGCCGAACATCAGCAGCACGTTCTGCTGTTCGACGAGATCGCGGGTCTGCTCCATCGCGGTCTTCGGATTGGAGCTGTCATCGACCGAGACGAACTTGACCTTGCGGCCGTTGATGCCGCCGTGCTCGTTGACCATGTCGAAATAGGCCGCTTCCGCCCGCCCGATGGTCGCGAACGCGGCGAGCGGCCCGGTGTAGGGCATGACGTTGCCGATGCGGATCTCGCTGCCGGCCGCGTCCTGCGCCTGCTGTGCGCGCAACGGCGCCGCCGCGAGGGCAGCTGCAAGGACAAGCAATATCGAAAGCGCAGTTTGTCTTTTTGTTTGCATCAACATCGCCACAACGCCGACACTGGCCGACGCTCCCTCCCAGCGAGCGGACTTTATCGCCCAAGCCAATGCCGGAAAAATGAAATGTTGATGGCGGAGGCGCACCTGTCTTCACCTCTCCCGCTTGCGGGGGAGGTCGGATCGCATCGAAGATGCGCTCCGGGTGGGGGCTCTCTCCACAATGTGACCCGCGGCGACACCCCCACCCCAACCCTCCCCCGCAAGCGGGAGAGGGAGCGCTGTCCCCGCGCGGCGATCAGCGCAATGTTATGTCGAGCCAGCCCAACGGATTGACCGTGACGCGATCGCCGTCATCGACCAAGACCGTCGTGGTTTCAGCCTCGATGATCGCGGGACCGGCCAATGAATGGCCCGGCTTGAGATCGTCGAGCGCATAGACCGGCACCTCGCGCCAGGCACCGAGCCAGGCCTGCCGCTTGCCGCGCGGCGCACAGGGCGCAGCCGAGTGAGCCTTTCCGGTATCATCGCTGCCGCGCGCAATCTTGCCGACCGCGGCGACGCGAGCATTGACGAACACCACCTCCTGCCCGCGCGAGGCATAGGTGTAGAGCTCTTCGTGGCGGCGATGGAAGCGCTCCTCGATCTGCGCGACGAGATCGGCAGCGCCGAGATCGAGATCGCCGAGCGGCACGTCGATCTCGAATACCTGCTCGCCATAGCGCATCTCGGCCGAGCGCTCGATCGCGATGTCACCCTTGAACCAGTCGCGTAGCCGGCCGGCGGCCTGCTCCTCCAGCGCGGCGAACAGCGCCCGCACCTCATCGGCGGAAATCCGGCCCGTACCGTAATGGGTGCGGCTGACCTCGTAGCGCAGATCGCTGGTAAGCATGCCCCAGGCCGACAGCACGGAAGCCACCGTCGGCACGATGATGCGCTTGATCTCGAGCTCGCGCGCGACTTCGGCCGCGTGCATGCCGGCGGCGCCGCCGAAGCTGAGCAGCGCGAACTTGCGGGGATCGACGCCGCGGCGCAAGGTCATCAGGCGGATGCCGTCGGCCATCTTCAGATTGATCATCTTGTAGATGCCCGCGGCGGCCTCGATCCGCGACAGCTCGAGCGCTTTCGCGATGCGGTCGACAGCCGCTTCCGACGCCGCGCGATCGAGCGGCCGCGCGCCGCCCATGAAGGCTGCGGCATCGAGATAACCAAGCACGACATTGGCGTCGGTGACAGCAGCCGCCGTGCCGCCATTGCCGTAGCAGGCCGGGCCGGGCACCGAGCCGGCGCTCTCCGGCCCCACACGCAGCGTGCGGCTGCCGTCGACACTCGCAATCGAGCCGCCGCCGGCGGCGATGCTGGCGATGTCGAGGCTGCGCAGCGCGATGCGCTGGCCCGCGAGCATGCCGTCGGCCGACAGCGAGGCCTGGCCGTCAGCGATCAATGAAATATCGGTCGAGGTGCCGCCCATGTCGAACGGCACGAGGTCGGGAATCCCGAGCATCTCGGCGCAGCGGCGGCTGCCGGAGATGCCGCCGGCCGGGCCCGACAGCACGGTGCCCGCGGCAAGCCGCGAGGCTTCCTCGACCGGCGCCATGCCGCCATGCGACAGCACGACGAACAGCGAGCCTTTGAAGCCAGCTTCATGCAGGCTGCGCTCCAGATTGGTGAGATAGCGCCGCACCGTCGGCTCGACATAGGCGTTCACGATCGTGGTCGAAACGCGCTCATATTCCTTGATCTGCGGCAGCACGTCGCTGGAGCGCGACACGCTGACATCGGGCAGCTCCTTCGCCAGCCGCTCGACCGCGGCGAGCTCATGCGCCGGGTTGAGATAGGCGTGCAGGAAGCAGACCGCGACGGAGTTCGCGCCCGATCGTTTCACCTCGGCGATGACATCGCCGAGCGCTGTGGCGTCCAGCGCGATCGCGGCGCTGCCGTCGGCCTTCAGCCGCTCGCGGACGCCGAAGCGGCGCTCGCGCGGCACCAGCGGCTCGGGCGGCGGCGTGCGCAGATCGTAGCGGTCCGGCTTCAAGCCTTCGCGCATCTCGACGACATCGCGATGGCCCTCGGTGGTCAGCAGTGCGACTTTGGCGCCCTTGCGCTCCAGCAGCGCATTGGTCGCAACCGTGGTGCCGTGCACCAGACGATCGGTCGCGGCGAGCATCGCCGCGCGCGTGACGCCGAGGCGGCGGGCCAGCTCTTCCAGTCCCGCCATCACCCCGACCGACTGATCGGCCGGCGTGGACGGTGATTTCGCGAAAACGGTGCGCCCGGTTTTGTCAGTTGCAACCAGGTCGGTGTAGGTGCCGCCGACGTCGACTCCAATCGTGTACATGCTTGCCTACACCGCCTTCGAAACCAGACCCTGCACGACGTCACGCGCCCGCGCCTCCGCCGATCGCTTCTCCGGCGGCCCCCAGCCGCCGCCGCCGGACGAGCGGATCTCGAGGCAGTCGCCGGGGCGCAGCTCGATGCCGACTTCCTTAGTTTTCAACACACGCGGCTCGCGGCCTTCCGACAAAAGGCGATAGTGATGCGGCTCGCCATCTTTGCCGCCGAGCATGCCGCAGGGGCCATGACGCGCGCCGTCACCGGCGGTGTTGCCCTTGGCGGGCTTCTGCGTCTCCAGCACCATGTCGAGCGCGACACCGAGCCCGCCACGATACTGGCCGTCGCCGCCGGAATCCGGCCGGAACTCGTGCTGACGGAAATGCAGGGGGAATCGCACCTCGGCAACTTCGATGCTGCCGAATTTAAGACCGCCGACGGTGTGCCATTCACCGATCGAGGAATAGCCGTCGCCACCGATCGAGGCGCCGCCACCCGGCCGCGCCTGGAACATGTGCCAGATGAAGTTGCGCCGGTTGCGCGGATCCTCGCCCTGGATCGCGATACGGAATCTGCGGCCCCATCCGCCCATCACGCGATCCGGGCAGGAGGCCGACATCGCCTTGATGATGGCTTCGACGATCTCGTTGGAGGGATGGCTGGTGCACAAGGTGACGGGGCGGCCGGGATCGGCCCACACGATGGTGCCCTGCTTCGCCACCACCTTCAGCGGCCGCAGCGCGCCGGTGTTCTTCGGGATATCGGCGTCGATCAGATAGGCAAAGGCCATCGCCACCGCGGCCTGCATGTTGGCGTGCGACGAGTTGACGAAGCTGGTCGACTGCGGATCCGAGCCGGTGAGGTCAACCTCGATATCACTGCCCTTCTTGGTCACCTTGGCGGCGATCTTGATGTCGGTGCGGCCATGGCCGTCATCGTCGAGCAGCGCCTCGCCATGGAACACGCCGTCCTTCCAACTCGACACCACCGCGCGGGTCTGCTGCTCCGTCGCATCGAGGATGGCTTCGATTGCGGCTTCCACGGTCTCGGCACCGAACTCGTTGAACAGCTTTGCGACCCGGCGCTCGCCGAGATGCGCGGCGCCCAGCATCGCCGCGAGGTCGCCGCGGAATTCGCGGGGGTTGCGGATGTTCAGGGCCAGCAGATCGAGCAGATCCTCGCGCGGTTTGCCGGCCTCATAGAGCTTGATCGGCGGAATACGAATGCCTTCCTGATAGATTTCGGTGGCGCCTGGATTGTAGGCGCCGTGGGTGGCGCCGCCGATGTCGCTCTGATGCGCGCGCACGATGGTCCAGAGCAGCCTTTTTCCGCCGTCGAACACCGGCACGAAGGCGGTGAGATCGGGCAAATGGCTGCCGCCCTGATAGGGATCGTTGAGCAGGATGACGTCGCCGGGCGCTACATCCTTGAAGCGTTCCTCAACCGCGAGCGTCGCCCACGGCAGGGCGCCGACATGCACCGGGATGTGATCGGCCTGCGCGATCAGCCGCCCGCCGGTATCACAGATCGCCAGCGAGAAATCGCGGCTGGAATTGAGGATCTGGGAATAGGAGGTGCGAAGCATGGCTTCGCCCATCTCCTTCACGATCGACGACAGGCGGTGCTGGACGACGGAGCGGGTAATCGGATCGATCTTGGCGGGCGCGGGCACGTGACTTCCGGGAGCGGTGGAACACGCCGCTATCTTATCGCCACCGCCGTCGAGGTATAGGCCCAAAACAGCACGATCCCGATCGCCAGCGCGGCGGCGATGAACAGCAGCACTGCGGGCAGCCCGAACAGCGCCGCGACGCCGGCGGTGCTCGATTGCAGCAGCGCCGCACCGAGGAAAAACGCGAGGTTGACCGACGACAGCGCCTTGCCGGTATTCTGGGCGTCGACCAGCTGCCGCGTCATGCCGTAGATCAGCGGCTGCGCCGATGTCGCGAGCCCGATCAGGACCAGCAGCACCAGGTCATATTGCGTCGGCATCACGGCAACGCCGAACAGGTTCGAGATCGGGAAATGCGGCGCGCCGGCCGCCATCGCTACCAGCAGCAATGCGGCGATGGCATGCGTTGCCGCCACCATGGTGCGGCGATGCCCGAACTTGCGATCGAAGGCGCCGATGCAGGCCGGGCCGACGATCATCGCCAGCGTGAACAGGCCGAGCACGTTGCCGGCCTCGATCCGGCTGAGGCCCTTCACATCCATCAGCCACGGCCCGCCCCACAAGCCGCGCAAGGTGAGCGACGCGCCGAGCGACACCAGCGACAGCGCGATCAGCCCGCGCAGGCCGCGCGACAGGCCGAGCCGCAGCACCTCGGCCATCTGATGCAGCGGCGAGGAGTCATCCGCATGCGCCGCCGGCTGCCGCGGCACCAACGCGAACACCGCGATCAGGACCGCAATACCGAAGCCGGCCGAGACCCAGAAGCCGGCGCGCCAGCCGAACTGATCGACCACGAAGGCCAGCGGGCTCGCCGACAACAGCATGCCGATATTGCCGATGGAGAGGATCAGGCCCGACCACAGGCCGAACTTCGCCGCCGACATCTGCTTGGCGGCGAGCGTCATCGGGCACATCAGCATGCCCGAGGTGGCGACGCCGAGCATCAATTGTCCGAGCACGAAGCTCGCAGGCCCCGTCGCAAGCGCCGAGACCAGCGTCCCGACCACGGTACCGGCGAGCAGACTCAGCGACACCGGCCGCACGCCAAAGCGGTCCATCGCGGCGCCGACCGGGATTTGCGAGGCGGCAAAGGAGAAATGATAGATCGAGGTGAGGCTCGCCAGCGCCTGCGGCGAGGTGCCGAAATCCCGTGCCATCAGATCGAGGCTGATCGCCGGGATCGTCCGCAGCAGCGTCGACAGCATGTGGCCAGAGGCCAATGCCAGAAGTGCAAGAACCAGGGCGCGGAACCCGATTCCCGCCTCTCCCTTCGTCACCACGCCGTCCATGAATCGCCCATTCCCCAAGCATCTTGGGGAGGGCGTAACATTATTGGGCTGATGGTGCCAACTTTGAAGGCATGCGGGAGCTTTCTTGCCTCTCCCGCTTGCGGGGGAGGCCGGATCGCATCGTCAGATGCGGTCCGGGTGGGGGCTCTCTCCACGATACGACTC
>NZ_JASGSR010000174.1:0-12862 GCF_040446015.1 Bradyrhizobium sp. INPA03-11B | reverse complement strand
GTTCCAGTTCCGGTTGATGATGAGCGGCGCCGGTGTGCTGGCGCTGGTGTGGACCATATTTCTCGGTGCGGTATGGCAGGAGTACCGATGAATGGCCGGTTCGGCCCGCACGCGCTGGCCCTGGATCTCGCTGCTGCTGTCGGCCGCGCTGGTGTGCAATCCGGTCGGGTTGGATCTCCTGCACTCCGCGTTCTTCGCCGGCGAGCAGCTGGCGCGGAACATCGCCCAGCCGATCGTGCTGACGGCCCTGGCCATCATGGTCGTGGTGATCGGGCTCGAATGGCTGGTCAGGTCGTTGATCGCAAGAAGCCGCGCGCGCGGCGTCACCAATTGAGTTGAACGGGAGCCGCCATGGCCGACACATCCTTTGACGTCATCATCATCGGCTCCGGGCCCGGCGGCTACGTGACCGCGATCCGCGCCGCGCAGCTCGGCTTCAAGACCGCGATCGTCGAGAAGTCCTATCTCGGCGGCATCTGCCTGAACTGGGGCTGCATCCCGACCAAGGCGCTGCTGCGCTCGGCCGAGATCTACCACTACATGCAGCACGCCAAGGATTACGGGCTGTCGGCGGACAATGTCAGCTTCGATCCGAAAGCGGTGGTGCAGCGCTCGCGCGGCGTCTCGAAACGCCTCAACGACGGCGTCGGTTTCCTGATGAAGAAGAACAAGGTCACGGTGATCTGGGGCGACGCCACGATCGACGCGCCCGGCAAGATCACGGTGAAGAAGTCCGCGGTCGAGGCACCGAAGGGCGCGAGCGGCGAGGGCACCTACCAGGCCAAGCACATCATCGTCGCGACCGGCGCACGGCCGCGCGTGCTGCCCGGGCTCGAGCCCGACAAGAAGCTGATCTGGACCTATTTCGAGGCGATGGTGCCGGAGCGGATGCCGAAATCGCTGCTGGTGGTCGGATCCGGCGCGATCGGCATCGAGTTCGCCTCGTTCTTCCACACCATGGGTGCCGACGTAACAGTGGTCGAGGTGCTGCCGCAGATCCTTCCGGTGGAAGACGCGGAGATCGCGGGGCTGGCGCGCAAGCGGTTCGAGAAGATGGGCATCAAGATCATGTCCTCGACCAAGGTGACCAAGCTCGAGAAGAAGGCCGACAGCGTGGTCGCGACCATCGACGACGGCAAAGGCTCACCGCAGACCAAGGAATTCGAGCGCGTGATCTCGGCGGTCGGCGTGGTCGGCAATATCGAGGGTCTCGGGCTGGAGAAGCTCGGCGTCAAAACCGACCGCGGCTGCATCGTGATCGACGGCCTCGGCAAGACCAACGTCCCCGGCATCTACGCGATCGGCGACGTCGCGGGACCTCCGATGCTCGCGCACAAGGCCGAGCATGAGGGCGTGATCTGCATCGAGGCGATCAAGGGCCTGCATCCGCATCCGATGGACAAGCTGATGATCCCGGGCTGCACCTATTGCAACCCGCAGGTCGCTTCCGTCGGCCTCACCGAAGCCAAGGCCAAGGAGGGCGACCGTGAGATCCGCGTCGGCCGCTTCCCGTTCGTCGGCAACGGCAAGGCGATCGCGCTCGGCGAGGACCAGGGCCTCGTCAAGGTGGTGTTCGACAAGAAGACCGGGCAGCTGCTCGGAGCGCACATGATCGGCGCCGAGGTGACCGAGCTGATCCAGGGCTACGTCGTGGCGATGAACCTGGAGACCACGGAAGAGGAGTTGATGCACACCGTATTCCCGCATCCGACACTGTCGGAAATGATGAAGGAAGCGGTGCTGGATGCTTATGGCCGGGTGCTGAATATCTGACTCCGTCCCGTCATCCTGAGGAGCTTGCGTAGCAAGCGTCTCGAAGGATGCACGGCCCGGATCGAGCAGCGGGGCTCGTCGCCCTTCGAGACGCGCTTCGCGCTCCTCAGGGCGACGGGTCTGGCAGAGAAGACATCACGAAAAACAAGAAGGACAGAATCTCGTGAAAGACAACGACAACCTCACCATCGAACGCCCGACCTTCGTGACCCATCTCGAATGCGCGATGGAGGGCGATCATTATGCAGCCGACCAGGTGCACAACCTGTCGAAGGCCGGCAAGCCGCTCTTGGTGCGCTACGACCTCGCCGGGGTGAAGAAGGCGCTCACCAAGGACGCGCTGGCCGAACGTCCGGCCGACCTGTGGCGCTACCGCGAGCTGCTGCCGGTGCGCAAGTGCCAGGACATCGTCAGCCTCGGCGAAGTCACGACGCCGCTGATCCGGTTGCCGCGGCTCGGCGCGAAGCTTGGCGGCGGTGAGATCATCGTCAAGGACGAGGGGCGGCTGCCGACCGGCTCGTTCAAGGCGCGCGGCCTCGTGATGGCGGTGTCGATGGGCAAGGCGCTCGGCATCAAGCACATGGCGATGCCGACCAACGGCAATGCCGGCGCGGCGCTCGCGGCCTATGCGACCTCCTGCGGCATCAAGACCACGATCTTCTGCCCGGCGGATACGCCGGAGGTGAATGTCAGCGAGATCGAGCTGCAGGGCGCCACCGTCTATCGCGTCAACGGCTATATCGACGACTGCGGCAAGATCGTCGGCGAGGGCAAGGCCAAGGTCGGCTGGTTCGATACGTCGACCCTGAAGGAGCCGTACCGGATCGAGGGCAAGAAGACGATGGGCCTCGAGCTTGCCGAGCAGCTCGGCTGGGACGTGCCCGACGTGATCTTCTATCCGACCGGCGGCGGCACCGGCCTGATCGGCATGTGGAAGGCGTTCGACGAGCTCGAGAAGATCGGTTTCATCGGCTCGAAGCGCCCGCGCATGGTCGCGGTGCAGGCCTCCGGCTGCGCGCCGATGGTGCGCGCTTACGAGGCCGGCACCGAGCATGCGGCACGCTGGGAGGACGCCCACACGATCGCTTCGGGCATCCGCGTGCCGCAGGCGATCGGCGACTTCCTCATCCTGCGCGCGGTGCGCGAGAGCAAGGGCTTTGCGATCGCGGTCGATGACGACAAGATCAGCGCCGCGCTCAACGAGGTCGCGCGTGAGGAGGGGCTCCTGCTGTGCCCCGAGGGCGCTGCGACCTACGCTGCCTACAAGGAGAGCCTTGCCGACGGCCGCGTCTCGAAGGGTGACCGCGTGATGCTGTTCAATTGCGCCAGCGGCCTGAAATATCCGCTGCCGCCGATCACCCGCACGCTGGACCGGCACAAGCCGATCGACTTCTCGCAGTTCTAACCTGTTGTTGCAGTCGTCATTGCGAGCGCAGCGAAGCAATCCATCTCACCGCTTGCTGAACCATGGATTGCTTCGTCGCTTCGCTCCTCGCAATGACGGTGTCATTTGGTGGAGTGAATGATGCGTCGAATCCTGTGGGCTGTTTTGGCCGCGTTTGTGACGCTAGTCGGCCCTGCACACGCGGAAACCTGGCCCGCGCACCCGATCACCATCGTCGTGCCGTTCGCCGCCGGCGGTCCATCGGATGCCATGGCGCGCATCCTCGCCGAGCGGATGAAGCAGTCGCTCGGTGAGGTGGTCCTGATCGAGAACGTGACCGGAGCGGGCGGTTCGATCGGCGTCGGCCGCGCGGTGCGCGCAGCGCCGGACGGCTACACGGTCTCGTTCGGCCATCTCGGCACCCACGTCGCAAACGGCGCGATCTACAAGCTCGGCTACGACCTCGTCGAGGATCTCGAGCCGGTGGTGCTGCTGCCGAGCAATCCGATGATCATCGTCAGCAAGAACGACGTGCCGGCGAAGACGCTGAAGGAGCTGCTCGCGTGGTTGAAGTCGCGGCCGGCGCCGCCGACTGCAGGCACCGCCGGCGCCGGCAGCGGCAGCCATATCGCCGGGCTCTATTTCGAGAATGTCTCCGGCATCAAGCTGCAGTACGTGCCTTATCGTGGCACCGGGCCGGCGCTGAACGACCTCGTCGCCGGCCAGATCGACATCATCGTCGATCAGACCTCGAACTCGATCAACCAGGTTCGTGCCGGCAACATCCGCGCCTATGCCGTCACCGATTCCAAGCGGGTCGCGAATGCGCCCGAAGTTCCGACGGTCGACGAGGCTGGCTTGCCCGGCTTCCACATGACACTGTGGTCCGGCCTCTGGGTGCCGAAGGGCACGCCGCAAGAGATCGTGGCCAAGCTCAACACGGCTGCGATCCAGGCGCTGCGTGATCCCGCCGTGAAGAAGCAGCTCGAAAATCTCGGCTTGCAGATGCCGCCGCAAGACCAGCTGAAGCCGCAGGCGCTCGGCGCCTGGCAGAAGGCGGAAATCGCAAAGTGGTGGCCGATGATCAAGGCCGCCAATGTGAAGGTGGAGTGAGGGGCGGTCGACCTTCCGGAGCAGGAGGATTGCTCATGAAGAATCTTGCGCTTGCTTGGCTTGCATCCAGCGCTGCCTTCGCGGTCGCCTTTGTAGGCTGGATGGTGCCTTGGGCGACCCCCCCGGCAGGCGTGCATGTTTTGCACTGGGCCGATCATCTTCGCCTGTTCTTGATCGTCCTGGCCGCTGCACTGGCGTGCCAATTCGTTTACGGCGGCCTGGTTTATTTCGTTCTGACCCGAACCGGGCTCTGGAGGATTTGGACCGTCGCGGCCGCGTATCTGATTCCGGTCCTTATCATCCACCATTACGGAATCGACTCTCCGGGAGAGGCGCGCGCGATCATTACCTGGATCGCATTCGCCTGCCTTGTCGCAGGAGTGTCGTGGCTTTTTGCACGCAAGGAGGCTCGCGCATCGGCGGATTTGCTTTAGCTAGGCAGCGGGACAGACGTCACGCGCTGGAATCTCACTGCGCCGGCGCCGCGTTGGTCTCCTGCGTCACGACGCGCTCGCCGCTCTTTGCCGCGACCGCCGTGCCGGCGTCCTCGAACCGCGCCTGATAGACCGCAAAATTCTCCATCACCCGCTGCACGTAGTTGCGCGTCTCCGAGATCGGGATCCGCTCTACCCAGTCGACCGGATCGACCTTGGGATCGCGCGGGTCGCCATAAGCCTTGATCCAGTCGCGGACGCGGCCGCGGCCGGCGTTGTAGCCCGCAAACGTCATGATGTGGCAGCCGCGATATTCCGCCAGCAGCGCACTCAATTCGGCCGCGCCCATCTGGGTGTTGTAGACCGGGTCGGAAACCATCCTGTCCCAATCGTAGCTGACGCCGAAACGTTTGGCGGTGTCGCGGCCGGCTTCGGGCGTCACCTGCATCAGGCCGACGGCGTTGGCCGCCGACTTGTCGCGCTGATCGAACGCGCTTTCGGTACGCGCGATCGAGTAGGTCATGCTGCGTCCGATATCGGGCGCGATCGGGGTGTGCTTGGGGATGCCGATGACCGGGAAGGCGTAGTGGTCGAAGGCAAAGCCTCGCGCGAGCGCGATCTTGCCGATCTGCAGCATGGCGCGGGCATCGTTGCGGCGGCCGGTGAGTTCGCCGAGCGCCTCGAGCATGCCGACGTCAGTGCTTTCCTCGGCGAGGTCGGCTACGAAATAGAGCACGATGTCGGGCTCGCCGATCGCATAGAGCATGTCGGCGGCACGAACGCGTTCGTCGGCCGCCATGCTGCCGGCGCTGGCGGCCGGCGAGGGTGCGCGGAGCTCGACGCCACCGTCGCGGCCGAGCTTGGCCAACGCCAGCTGACCATAATAGGCGGTCGGATAGCGCGCGGCAGCCTGATAGTCGGCGCGCATCGCCGCGGAGTTGCCGAGCGCCTCGGCAGCGCGGCCGCGCCAATAGGCGGCGCGCGCCAGCACGGTCGGGTTGGTCTGGCCTTCGTCGATGTGAGCGAAATGCGCCGCCGCGGTCTTGGCATCATCGAGATAGCGCAGCGCGATCCAGCCGCGCATGAAGTGCATGTCGGAGCGGTAGTAGGGATTGTCCGGCGCCGCCGCTCCCCGGATCACGTCATAGGCCGCCTGGTACTCGCCCTGGTCGAGCAGCTTGCGGGAGAGGATGCGGCGCTCGCGCCACCATTGGTCGGTGTCCTGCTGCGCCATCGTCTCGGGCGCCGCTGCAATCGTCACGCGCGCCGCATCATCGATCCTGTTCTTCGCGAGCAGCCACTGGATGCGGCACAGCGTGTAGCCGAGGTCGCTGCGGGCATCGGCCGGCACGTCGTTGAGCGTGTCCTCTGCCTTGCTGGATTGCCCACGGACCGCGCCGCAAGCCTTCACGATCGCGAGCTCATCGCTGCCGAGGTGCTGCGCCGCACGCCTGGCGCCCGCGAGATCCTTGGCGCCGATCCGCTTGTCCATGCGCGCGCGATGGTCGTCGTGCGTCAGCAGATCCTTGAACGCGTCGTAGGCGTCGCTCTCGGTCCGCTCCAGCAATTCTTCCGAGCGCCAGGCCTCGCGCACCAGCCGCGTGGCGCCGTCGCGGTCGCCCTCAGTGAGCAACGTACGGGCGAGCGCGAACTTGCCCTTGGCGCTGATCGGCTGGTCGAGGGTGAAGCCGTGCACCGTGGCCGGATCGCTGCGCTCCTGCCACATCCGCGCTTCGGCCCGTTTGCGGAGCAGCGTGACGCTCGGCCAGTCCGGGTTGGCGTTGACGAAGGCCGCATAGCGGCTGAACGGGGCATTCGATTCCGAGTGACGCAGCAAGTACCACTCGACGAGCTTGCGCCCGACCGGGTCGGTGATCTTGGCTTGGATATCGGTCGCGTCGTTGGTCTTGCCTCTGCGCGCGGCGAGGATTGCATCCCTGACGTTGGCGAGATCGCCGGACAATTGCGGCCCGGCGGGTTTCTCCGGCTCGGGTGCCTTCTCGACAGATTTGGAAGGCGCGGATTTGGTCTTCGCGGATTTACGTTTGTCGGTGCTATGCCTGGCATGCCGGCGCTTTCCTGAGGCGCTCTCGCGTGCGGCCTTGCCGCCATGCGCCTTCTTGTCCCCGTGGCCGCTCTTGGCCTGATGCTGGTGATGCGGCTTGGCGGTCGCCTGGACTGGAAGCAGCGCGAGCGCGGCGGCTGTGGCGAAACACGCCAGCGGACGTAGGCACCGGTTCATTCCCTGGTCCCCCCTGAGAAACCACGAGGCACAAACAGAACGCGTCATACGGCGGCACAACCGCCGCAGATTATCACTACCCTCGATTCTCGAGTGTTAATGCTGCCGCAACTCAACAGGGAAAACGCGGCGAAATCTGGAATAAGGCATGTGGAACTCGCTGGGAACCGGGGTTTTGCGGGCAAAAAACAACATACGGGACCACGCTTTGACCGGTTCCCGCTGTCATGTATCCTGGTTGAGACGACCTCGGATCAGTTTTCCCCGACCGGACGCCATGACAGCTCGCCTCAAAACCATCCTCGACGGCGGCCGCTATTTCGAGGGCCCGCGCTGGCATCGCGGGCGGCTGTGGTTCGTTGACTGCATGGCGCGGACGCTGCTCAGCATCAGCCCGTCAGGCGAATTGCAGGAGCACGCGGCGGTGACCGACGACACGCCCTGCGGTCTCGGCGTGCTGCCTGATGGCGACATCGTCGTGCTGACGATGTTCAGAAAGCGGCTGCTGCGGTTCTCCGATGGGGCGCTGTCACTGTATGCCGACCTCTCCGACGTCGCGATCGGCACGATCGACGACATGATCATCGACGGGCAGGGGCGTGCCTATGTCGGCGATCTCGGCTTCAATCTGCCGCCGCCGGATGGACGCGGCGCCGTCGGCCGGATCATCCTGGTGATGCCCGACGGCAGCACCCGCGTCGTCGCCGACGGCTTGCGGTTTCCCAACGGCATCGCCGTCTCCTCGGATCACCGCCGGCTCGTCGTCGCGGAAATGGATGGCGCAGGTCTTGCCGATTACGACATCAGCGCGGACGGCGGGTTGAGCCTCCGCGGGCGGTTCGGTCGCGTCAACGATCCCGACGGCATCTGCCTCGATCGCGACGGGGCGGTCTGGGTCGCCTCGTTCACGGAGGACGCCTTCGTCCGGATCGACCGCAATGGCGCGGAGCTTGAGCGCATTGAACTCCCCGGCCGCCGCGCGCTCGCCTGTGCACTCGGCGGCGCGGACCGCAGGACGCTGTTCTGCCTGAGTGCGGAGACGTCCTACGAGGACCTGCGGAAGGGCAAATCGGCATCGCGGATCGATGTGGTCGAGGTCGCGGCGCCGGGGGACGGCTATCCCTAGCGAGGGCGAGACGGTTTCTTCTTTTTCTTCTCTTTCTTCTTCAGGATCTCGGCCTGGCTCCTGAAGGCGCGCGCAAGGGAGCGCATCTCATCGGCGACGATGGCATCGGCCGTCGCGGATGCGACCCGTTCCGCGGTCTGCGCCTGCTTGCGAATAGCCTTGGCCAGCTTCATGAAGGAGCCAATCGCGCTGCGTCGCCCTGGTTCCAGCACCAGCGACCGCATGTTGCGGTCTTGAGTTTCGTTCTTGTTTCGTTCATATTGGGTATTCTCGGAGAATGCCGCCATGGACGCCGAGCGAGACCGCGAAATCATCAGGCTCTGGAATGAGCTCCGACGGCTGCAGCGCGAGGGACGCCCGACGGCGTTGATCGTCCGCCGGATCGAGAAGGCGCTGGCCGCGAGGGAGCAGGAGGCGGCCTGACCGCTCTCCGCCTCGCTCGAAAACGCCTCTAACGTCCGCCGTCCGGACCCATCACCAGGTTGGGCAGCGCGGTCGATATCTCCGGGAAGAAGCAGAGCATCAGCACCGCGAACATCATCAGCAGCACGAATGGCAGCGTGCCCCAGATCACCTCGCTCAAGGGGATGTCGGGCGCGACGTTGCGGATGACGAAGATGTTGAGGCCGACCGGCGGATGGATCAGCCCCATCTCCATCACGATGGTCATGACGACGCCGAACCAGATGATGTCGAACTCGGCCGCGCGGAGCGGCGGCAGGATGATCGGCGCGGTCATCAGGATGATCGAGACCGGCGGCAGGAAGAAGCCGAGCACGATCACCATCACGAGGATCGCGAACAAGAGCTCCCAGCGCGGCAAGTGCATCGCGACGATCGCCTCCGCCGCCGACTGCGAGATGTGCAGGTAGCTCATCACGTAGGAATAGAGCAGCGACATGCCGATGATCAGCATCAGCATGGTGGATTCGCGGATGGTCGATTTCAGGATCGGCGACAGGTCGCTCGGTTTCCACACGCTGTAGATCACGGCGATCAGCCCGAGCGCCAGCAGGCCGCCGAGACCAGCGGTCTCCGATGGCGTGGCGTAGCCGCCATAGAGCGCGATCATCACGCCGGTCAACAGCAGCACGAACGGGATCACGCGCGGCAGCGCGCTGAAGCGCTCGGCCATGGTGAACTCGTCGCGCTGCAGGATCGCGGCGTCCTTGCCGGTCGCGTCATAGGCGGCCTTGGCCATCGCGTATTCCTTTCGGAAGCGGAACACGGCGTAGAAGCCGAACAACGACACCAGCAGCAGTCCGGGGCCGATGCCGGCGAGGAACAGCCGTCCGAGCGATTTCTCGGCTGCGACGGCGAACAGGATCATCGTGATCGAGGGCGGCAGCAGGATGCCGAGGGTACCGCCGGCGGCGATGATGCCCGCGGCAAAGCCGCCGGAATAACCGCGCTTGCGCATCTCCGGAATGCCGGCCGAACCGATCGCCGAGCAGGTCGCAGGCGAAGAGCCGGCCATCGCCGCGAACAGGGCGCAGGCGAACACGTTGGCGACGCCGAGGCCGCCGGGCACGCGGTGCAGCCAGGCGTGCAGCGCCGAGTAGAGGTCTTGGCCGGCGCGCGATTTGCCGATCGCCGCGCCCTTCAGGATGAACAGCGGGATCGACAGCAGCGTGATCGAGGCCATCTCCTCGTAGACGTTCTGCGTCACCGTATCGAGCGAGGCCGCCGGCATGTAGATCGCCATGAACACGACCGCGACGGCGCCGAGCGCGAATGCGATCGGCATGCCGGAGAACATCGCAAACAGGGTGGCAAGCCCGTAGGAGATGCCAATACCAAACACGGTCATCGACGCGCGCCACCAGTCAGCGGAATGAGGATCTGCAGAAGGAGCTGCACGCAGAGCAGCGTCATGCCGAGCGCCATCAGCCCATAGGGGATGGCGAGCGGCGGCGACCACATCGAGTTGGAGACCTGGCCGTCGACATAGGCCTCGTGCGCCAGGGTCCAGGACTTCCAGGCGAAGAAGGTGCAGAACGCGAAGCTCGCGACATCGACCAGCCACAGCCTGATGCCGTTGGCACGCGCCGAGAGCAGGCCGACGAACGCCTCGATGCTGACATGGCCGCGCTGGCTCTGCACATAGGCCGAGGTCATGAAGGTGGCGCCGACCAGAAGGAACACGGCGGCCTCGTCCTGCCAGTAGTTCGGGCTATGGAACAGGGCGCGGCCGAGCACGCTGTAGCTCAGTATCACGCAGGCCGCGATCAAGGCGAGGGCTGCGAACACCACGATGATGTTGTTGCAGACGGACAGCGCGCGCCCGAGCAGAGCCACAGGCGTATTGCCCGTGGCCACGCTCGAGGTTTCGGCCTGATCCGCGACCGGACCATGCATCATGCGGCGACGTCGCTTGCGAGCTTGAGCAGGTTGGCGGCGGTCGCCGTCTTGGCGCCGTAGTCCTTCCACGCGGTGTCGCGCGCGATGTCGCGCCACTTGCCGACGGTGGCGGCATCGAGCGCGCTGACCTTGGCGCCGGCCTTCTCATAGACCTTGGCGACCTCGGCATCGTCGTCCTGCGCGCCCTTGCGGCCGAACGCCTCGAGCTCGGCGCCGACGGCGAGGATGACGTCCTGCTGGTTCTTCGGCAGCTTGTCGAAGATCGCCTTCGACATCATCAGCGGCTCCAGCATGAACCAGTAGGATGCGCCGGCGCCCGAGGTCAGCGACTTCGCGACCTCCTCGAGGCGGAACGAGATCAGGCTGGTCGAGGAGGTGATGCCGGCGTCGCAGGCACCGGTCTGCATCGCGGCATAGATCTCGTTTGATGGCACCGACAGCACGGCGGCGCCGGCGGTCTGCAGCACCATGTCCATCTCGCGCGAGCCGCCGCGCACCTTGAGGCCCTTGGCGTCCTCGGGCGCCACGATCGCCTTGGAGCGGCTGGCGACGCCGCCGGCCTGCCAGACCCAGGAGATCAAGAGAATGCCCTTGTCGGCGAGGAAGTCGGTCAATGCCTTGCCGACCGGCTCCTTCTTCCAGCGCAGGCCCTGGTCGTAGGTGGTGACGAGGCCCGGCATCAGGCCGATATTGGTCTCCGGCAATTCGCCGCCGGCATAGGGCATCGGATAGAGGCTGAGATCGAGCGCGCCCTTGCGCATCGCCGAGAACTGCGCGTTGGTCTTGATCAGCGAGGAGTTCGGATAGATCTCGGCGGTGAGATCGCCGCCCGAGCGCTTGGCGACCTCAGCCGCGAACATCCGGCACAGCCTGTCGCGGAAGTCACCCTTGTCGATGGTGCCGCCGGGGAATTGGTGCGAAATCTTCAGCGTGGTCGCGGCATGTGCGGTCCCGATGCCAAACCGCACGATCGCGGGTGCGGCGAGGGCGGAAGCGAGGACGTGGCGGCGTGTGAGCATGGTTCTTCCCCTGAAGAGCTTCTTGAGTGGCTGTTAGGCCGGCGCGGAGCTTTAGCTTAGCCGGTCTTCGCGTGAATATTCTCTAATCTGATAGTTCGAGGCGCCCTGATAGTGCGAGCCGATACGCGGCCGCAAGTCCTGGCATCGAAGCCTTGCCCGTTGCTGCGGCGCACACCGCGTGCCGATGCAGCGTCGCCGCACAACCCTCGCGCGACCAACCGCCGGACCGACGCGCCGGGATGCTTCAAGAATTTGTTATTGGAGGTAACAACGGGCGGCGCAAGTGCGTCGAGCAGAGAGCGGCAAGTCGTCGCGCTCACATCGGATCATACAAGGGATCATCATCATGACCACCAAGACCCGCCTCGGCCTCTCCGCCGCGCTGCTCTCGTTCAGCCTCGCGCTCGCGCCCGCTGCCTTCGCTCAGGACAAGATGGGCAAGGACGACGCGATGAAGAAGGAAGACACGATGTCCAAGGATGCCATGAAGAAGGACGGTGGCATGATGAAGAAGGACGACGGCATGAAGAAGGACGGCGGCGCGATGATGAAGAAAGACGACGGCATGAAGAAGAACTGACCGCCGCCGTCGCTCATCCTTCGCAGGCCCGCAATCGTGGCGGGCCTGCCTGGTTGCGCGTTAGCGCTTCTTCTTGCCGCGCTCCTTGCGCGCCGCATAGCGCGCGTCGCGCTTGGCCTTCTGCTCGGCGAGCAGCGCCTCCTCGCGGGCGGCCGCCTCTTCCTTCTCGTGCGCGATGCGGGCAGCCTCGGCTGCTGCAGCTTCTTCCGCAATTCGCTTCTGCTCGGCCTTCTCGGCCTCACGGGCTTCCTTGGCCTTGGTGCGGCGTTCGGCGATTGCCGCGCGCTCGTCGGCGCGTGCCTTCACGGCGGGATCGTCAGCTCCCGGCTGGGCGCGAAACTTGTTGAGGAGGTTTTGCCGCGCCTGCAGGGCCGCCTTTTGGCGGTCGGCAAAACCCGGTTCCTTGAAGCCACTCATAGAGGAAGCCTTGCTGCTTTCTGTTCGGGTGATGGATGGGGTTGGGTTCGGCGCTTCAATAAGTGAACGGCGCAGAAATTGCCAGTGGCGAACGGAGGGCTGTGGAGCAAGGGAGATATGAGCGGACAGCAAATGGCCGATGGCGGAGGTTAAGCCCGCCTGGCCGCCGGCGTGGTGAGTGGTTGGTCACCGAATCTGCCGACAAGTCTGGATCTGCGGAAAGGTCTAGCCGCGCTGAATCTGCTCGCGCCGGCCGTTGCCCAGTACCTTGGCGACCGTCTCGGCGGTCATCGCGCTGCGGTCCGAGGCGCGCTGGACTTCCAGCCTGTCGCGGGCCTTTTCGCTGATCAGCAGGCTGATCAGTCGCAGCCTGCTGGTTTCGTCGACAGCCTCCGAAAGCAGCTGCCTATAAC
>NZ_JASGSR010000173.1:0-12934 GCF_040446015.1 Bradyrhizobium sp. INPA03-11B | reverse complement strand
AGCCCATAAGCTTCGCAATCTCTATGGTGTCGATCCCACGCCGCAGATCGCAAAAGTCTTTCATCGAGCTCTTCAGCAGCGCCGCTTTCGCTATGTGTTGATGCTGACGGCCACGCCGATCCAGAACCGGCTCTGGGACCTCTATTCTCTGGTCGATTTGCTCACCGTTGCGCGCGGTCACGAAAACCCCTTCGGTAACGAAGGCATGTTCGCCCGCCGGTTCATCGACGACAAGCGCGATAGTGCGCGCGTCTTGAAGCCCGAAGCGCGCGAGGAGTTTCGAAGGATCGTCTATGGCTATATGTCGCGCGTACGGCGGGGCGATGCCAATCTGGATTTTCCCGAGCGGAAGATCCAGCTGCACAAGGTCGCACCGTCCGCTGATGAGCTTGCCCTTATTAATGCTATTGCAAAGCCGATCCAGAAGCTAAACCGGCTGGCACAAATAAGCATTCTCCAAGCGCTGACGAGCAGCCCTCATGCACTTATGACGCAACTTCAAACCATGGCCCGGAACGAAACGGTGCCGCAGGAACTTGCCGAGACGGTCAAAGCCATCGTAACGCCTATGAAGACGAGCGCGAAGCTCGAAGGGCTCCGCCAACTTGTTTCGATGCTAAAGAAAGAAAATCCGACCGGCTGGCGCATGGTCGTTTTTACCGGACGGCGTGAAACCCAAACCACGATTCAAGCCTTTCTCGAAGAGCTCGGCCTGAAAGTCGGCATCATCAACGGATCGTCCGGTCAACGAAATCAGGAGACCATCGCTCGTTTCCGGGCCGATCCTCCTGAAATTCGCGCGATCGTTTCAACCGAAGCCGGCTCGGAAGGTATCAATCTTCAGATTGCCAATGTGCTGATCAATTTCGATCTGCCCTGGAATCCAATGATCGTCGAGCAGCGGATCGGTCGTGTCCAACGCCTCGGCTCTCAGCATAAGAACGTCATCATCTATAATGTCATGCTCGCTGGCACATTTGAGGAATATATCGTCGGCCGACTGATGACGAAGCTGCAGATGGCGACAGATGCCATTGGTGATATTGAATCTCTGCTTGAGGTCTCCGGCGTCGGCGACGGTGAAGAGGGTGCTGGGTTCGACGAAAAAATACGCGAGCTTGTGATCGCAGCGCTCGCGGGGCGCGATATGAAAGCTGCTGCCGAGAGGATCGCCCGTAGCATCGAAGCTGCCAAGAAGACCCTCGAAGAAGAAAAAGAAAATATCGAGCAAACGTTGGGCGCGCCGGATGGTTACGGCTATGTCGGCCCACAGACTCCGACGCTCGAAAAGATCAAACCTTCCATGGAGCTTGAGCCTTTCGTGCGGGCGGCCTTTAAGAGCCTCGGCGGAGCCATCAGCGATATCGCCCCCGGTGTCTTGCGCGTCGCGAGCAAGGGTGGACCCGAACTCGTTCGCCTCAATGAGGATGCTGGTTCAGATTACGCAAAGGTACCGCTCTACAGGCCAGGCAGTCCCGCCTTCCTTCGTCTCATCGATCGCGTCACGGCTTCCGGTCTTCACGTCGTTGAGGATATCGATCATGAACCGAGGCAGCGGATAGACGAGCTTGTCGACGAATGGATATCCGGCTTTAAGGGAACAAAGTCTGAGGTGATAGTCCAAAGCGCGCAGCGCCGGTTCGAGGGTAACGCGATTGCCCGTGTACGCGCGACGACGGCTCATGACAGTTACGAGCGCATCGTGACGATCAGCTGCAATCCCGTTGAGCATACCCAGCCGGCCGCTGCGCTGGATGCGATGCCGGATTTACTTCAGCAACCCGCGGCCACCGGTCTCAACTCTAGCATTATCCTGGATGAGGCCTGCCGCGATCCGAACATCGCTGAATTTAATCGGTTCTATCTCGAGCGGCGCGACGCCGAACTGGGATCAGCCGGCAGAGATGCTCGCAGGCGAAAGAAGCTGGAGGATGAGTTCACGCCTCAGGTTGATGCTGCACTTGTCGCCCTGGATGGCCGGATGAGCCGGCGGGTCAATCTTAAGGTAAGGTATCAGCTCGATGGGGCTTCATATGAGAGTGACCTTTCTATCACGCCTTCCGAAAGTCGGATCGAGACAGCGCCCGCGCTGCAGCGGTGCGCGCTGACGCGCTTAGAGGTCCCTGCTGACTGTCTCGCCGCCTGCGAACTGTCGGGCGTACGTGCGCTAAAGCACCGGTTGGCGCGCTCGGAGGTGAGTGGACGTTATGGATTGCCTGAGCACCTCCTTCGATGTTCGCTTTCCAGGAAATCTATCCTTGTCGACGAAGGTGGCATGTCCGACATCACGAATGCAGTCGTCGACAGGACATTGTTAAAAACCTGCGCCATCACCGGAAAGAAGGGGGAGCCGGCCTATTTCGGGCAATGTGCCTTTACAAAGACTGATGTGCTCTCGGAGCAACTGCGCAAAAGCGAGGTTTCAGACAAACCGTATCGGCTTGATCAAGAGGCGTCCTCAGTCGTCTCCGGCAAGCGTGGACACACCCGGGAATTCGTCCGTTGCCAGGAAACCAAACGCACCTTGCTACCGCGTGAGGCGGAACGATGCGCCAAAACTGGAAAGATCGTTGCACCAGATGTTCTTCAGCCCTGCGCGGTGACAGGCAAGCGTGTGCTTCCCAGCGAGCTTCTGACATCGTCAGTGAGTGGCAAACGTGTCTTGGCTGAGAATTTGGTGGCAAGCAGCCTGTCCAATGCGGTTTTCCTGGAAGAGGAGGGCATACGATCTGCTTACGGGAAGTTCTGCGCACCGATTGAGGCGAAGCGCTGTCAATGGAGCGGCGCCGCGACCCACCCGGATGATCTCAAGACATGCGCTCTGTTGGGGCTCTCCGTTCATTTTCAGTATCTGTCAGACGAGTCGCGCCGTCTGCAGGCTGTTGAGGAGCTTCTTGCCGGCAGGCGCCGCGCCGGAGATGTGCGAGATCGTTGGGATGCCATCCTTCCATCGGTATCGTCAGCTCTAAACACGAAGAGGTGCCAGATTGAGTCCGGGCAACTCTCGCCTGATGGGCAAAAACTCGCTCTGGCCGTCGAGGTTAAATCGTTACTCGGGCTTAGAACCAAACATGCGGCGATGCTCTACTCGTTCAAAGACAATGCGATCCTTGGCAATATTGCGATCGTGAAGCGAGACGGGCATGGTGGGTTCCGCTAACGCTGCTTCGGGCAGAGGTAGTCTTGTCAATTGGGTTTACACCGGTTTGTTGGGGGCCTGCTCGGAATTGTTAGCGTAACCTTTGTTGCTTTGACTCGAGGATCTCCGAATGACGGATTACACGAAACTGCTAGCTTTGATTGCTGCCTGCGACGATGCCGGGAAGTTGCGCAGCTGGATCGCGAATGCCCAAAAAGGAAACGAAAAAGGAATCGAGGAAGCAGCGTTTCGCCGATTGATCGATATTCTCCCGAGGGAGGCGGCAGGCACCGTAGAACATGATTTCTGGCGCACCATCCACGCTTTCGAACACATGCTCAGCGATGAGCGCGGCAAAACCACGCGACTGGGGCGCACACGGCAGAAGGTCGCGCGGGTCGGCGTGATCGAGACGCTGCGTGACTGGGCCTTGACGAGCAAGAGCACAGACGGTTTCGACATGCTGATTGAGCGAAACATGCCGGAGCTCACCGGCGAGGCGATTGTCTTGCGGCACGGAGAGCGGTTCGATGCCGCTGTCATGGCGGCGGCAACCAAGCGCCTTGAAGATGCAGGTGTTGATGTTTCGCGTTTGCCAAGGCGAGTTGATTAGCTTGTGCCTGCGCCGACGGGTCGAGGGCCGACCCACATGTGAGGCGACGTCGGGGAGCCTGTGATGTACGTTCTCGTCCGTCACGCCGCTGACTCGGTCGGATCTTCTTTGACGCCGCGGGCAACGATCCGAAGTGATCCATCCGGAAGCGGGCGCTGCAGCTTGAGTGCCTCCTCCGCAGGGGCGGTCAGCCAGGTCTCGATGTCGTCGGGCGCGGTTAGGATCACGGGCATTGCCTTGGGATGGATGGCGCCGACCTCGGCGTTTGGCTCCGTCGTAAGGAATGAGTAGAGGTCGTTGGTTGTCTCGCCTTCCTTGACCTTCCTGACCGACGTCCAGTTGGTCCAGATGCCTGCGAAGCCGGCGAGGGGACGTGTCTCGTCGAGCGCGAACCAGATATCGCCGCCTTCGGCCTTGTTGAATTCGCTGAAGGAGTTGAATGGCACGACGCAGCGGTTTTCGGTCCCCAGCCATCGCGTCCAGTGCTTGCTCTTCACGTTGCGGATGTTGGTCGTGCCGCCGTCCGGCTCCATTCTGAGCAATTCCTTGAAATCGACCGTCTTGCCCTTGGCCTGCAGCTTCTCGGCTCGCTTCTTGGTGGCGTCCATCAGCGCCTTTGATGACGACGGCATCCCCCACCTCGCCGTGGCGAGCTCGCGGCCCTCAGCTCCGTTGCGCACGATCGGTGCCTTGTAGTCCGGAAACACGCCGGGCATGGGCGCCAGATTGCCTACGTATCGGTTCACGACCCGGAATAGCGCGCTGACGGCGGCTTGGTTTGTCGTGATCGAATAGAGATTGCACATCAGTCAGGCTTCGTGTCTGGGGTGGCGAGGCTGCCAGGCCAATTGTACCAGAGTCGCAGATGGACGCCGGCCCGCCCTGGCGCATTTGCGGCAACGCAGCCGGCTGCCGAGATCGTGCACAAAGGTGGTCGGCGGATGTTTCATCGCTGCGAGGTCGACGTCGCTCGGCGTCTTGCAGCGCGTGCACCTGATTTCAAGCCAGGGGAAGCCTCCATTCACGGCCTGGTCAATGGTGGGCGACGGATCGATCGGTTCGCCGTCGCTCCACATCCGCTCGTTCCAGCTTTCGCAAAGCAGCCTGTCAGCTTGCTGGAGCATCGCCTCGCCCTTGGCTCGGATCTCTGCCGATTGGGCGGCAAGAATGTTGGCCATCGCACGTGCCTTGCCGAGCTCTTTCGCCAGAGCCTTGCGGTCGCCGCCCGACAGGGGCGTGGGGTGATACTTCGGGGCCATCCGGACATCCAGGCGTAACGGGATCGGATCGCGATCCGGAGCAGGTTACGGTGTCTCGAACGCCGGCCAGCACCCGTCTTCTTCATGCCTGCCGGTGCGCTGCAGGCAGGTGTTGTCTAGCAACCGCTGCGCAACGTCCTTCCAAATCGCGTTGCTACCATACAATCTGACTGCATCGGCCTTCTGGATTTCAACGGTCCGCTCGCAGCGACGGCACGAGATGCGCAGCAAGTGGCGTTGAATCTCGGAAAGACGTCGCTCTCGCTTCTCGGCTCCTGTCGCGGCAACGCGAGGGTCTTTCAGGACCGATTCCCAATATTCCGCCGGGAGCGGCGCATCCGACGCTGCAGCCGAGGGGCCCGGCCTGCGGGCGGCTTTGGCCGCCAGCTTTTCCATCTGTTTCGGGGTCGGCATGCGCCAGCTCGCGGGTCGATCGGTCATTCCGAATTAGAACATAACAAGAACAGATGTCGAGTCCGTTTGGACCCTTATTGAGAAAAAATCGCCCTGTTTGGGGAGGCGCCATGTCGGAACCACGCCGCGCCGTTCGTCTTGAATCCAGCACGAGTAACGGAGTTCCCCCGCGATGGCCCCCCGCGCTAATTGGAAAGGCTTCCTGCGTCTTTCCCTCGTCACCTGTCCGGTAGCGCTCTATCCGGCCACATCGGAATCCGAAAAGGTCTCGTTCAACCAGCTCAACCGGAAGACCGGCCACCGCATCAAGTACGCGAAGGTGGACGCCGATACCGGCGAGGAGGTCGACAACGAGGACATCGTCAAGGGCTACAAGGTCGACACCGACACCTTCATCGAGGTGACGAAGGAGGAGCTCGAGAACGTCGCGCTGGAATCGACGCGAACGATCGAGATCGACGAGTTCGTCGACCGCAGCGAGATTGATCCGCGCTACCTGATCCGCCCTTACTATCTGACTCCAGATGGCAAGGTCGGGCACGACGCCTTCGCGGTGATCCGCGAAACTATCCGCGAAATGAACAAGGTCGCGATTGGTCGCGTGGTGCTGACCAATCGCGAGCACATCATCGCGCTGGAGCCGCTAGGCAAGGGGGTGATGGGGACGCTGCTGCGCTATCCCTACGAAGTCCGGTCCGCCGACGAGTATTTCGACGATATCCAGGACGTCAAAGTCACCAAGGACATGCTCGATCTGGCCAGGCACATCGTCAATCAGAAGGCGGGCCACTTCGAGCCGGACAAGTTCGAAGACCAGTACGAAACCGCTCTCATCGATCTCATCAACCAGAAGCGCGCCGGCAAACCCATCACCGCGAAGGCGCGCCCTCGAGGCGAGAACGTCGTCGACCTGATGGACGCGCTGCGCAAGAGCATCGGAAGAGAAGTGGGGGCCGCAACAGAGGCACCCAGGAAACCAGGCAAAAAGCCGCGCAAGGCGGCGGCCGGGCAGAAGGAAATGCTGATGCCGATCGCAGGCAAGAAGCCGGCGAAGGAGGCCGCGGCGAAGAAGCCGGCGGCAAGACCGCAGCGGAAGTCGGCTTAGCTATTGTGACGGTGACGCCGGACGGTCTCTACTCCGTCGTCTGCGGGAGGCTTTGGAGGATGGCGAATCCCGGTCCCGACGACGGACCGGCCGCGCTGTTACTTGCTTTGGGAAATCCCTGCTTGCGGCATAGACGAAACGACGGAATCGTACGGTCACGTCTGTGGGCAGGGGGCGCGTCATGGCGAGAAAACTGAAAACCTACCAGACGTCGCTGGGTTTCTTCGATCTGGCGATCGCCGCTCCTTCCATGAAAGCGGCTCTGGAAGCGTGGGGGGCAGACAGCAATCTCTTTCATCAGGGCGCGGCGAAGGAAAGCGAGGCTCCGGACGTCATCGCCGCGACCATGGCAAAGCCTGGTGTCGTGCTCAGGCGTCCGGTCGGATCGGACGGATCTTTCAACGAATATGCCGAGCTGCCCACCGATCTTGGTGGCGGCAGACCAACGAAAGCAGCCCGCAAGTCGAAAGGCTCCAAGGCGAAGAAGCCTTCCTCTCGCCCTGTCGACAAGGCTGCGGAGAAAAAGGCAGCTCTCGATTACCAACGGGAAGAAAGGCGCCGCGAGCTTGAGCGACAAAGAGAGGAGGCGGCCAGGCAGAAAGAGCGCGAACGCCGTCAGCAGGCGGTCGGCAAGGCGCAGACCGCGTTGGACAAGGCCGAGCAAGAGCACGCGAAACGAGCCGCAGCCATCCAGGCCGAGGTCGATGCTCTCGAGAAGAGATCGCAGGCCGAAGAAACCCGCTGGGGCAAGGAGAAGGCGCGATTGGAAGCTGCGCTGCGGCGCGCACGAGGCTAGTAACGCGTCGTCGGGCGCACCACACGGGGGGCCCGGCGCGGCGTTGAGGCTCGGCACCAGCCCTTCTAGTCTGCGAGGCATTCCGCGCAGGTATCGCCGATCGAGTTCAGCACCTCGTGGACCTCGGCCGCCGCCGCATCAGCGGAAATGCCTGCTGGCGGGTCTCGACGCGCGATATCAAAGGCCTGCTCCCGTGCGTGTGGATCGGCGCGATCCTGCATCCAGCCGTGTTCGTTGAACTCGCGGATAGCGCCCGCTTCATGGAACACATGGATCGCCCATCCGCGCAGCGTCCGTATTTCTGGCTTTCGTCTACGCGACACGGTAGCACCATTACGACGAATCCTTACGTGCGTCTTCCTTTCCTCGATGCCACATAACTTCTCTCGTCTTTCTGATCGCTCACGTGCGGCAAGGCAGGGACCGGGGTTCTGCGAGCCAGTCGCGCGGCGTCAGGCTTGACCGGCCAGTCTTTGGCCGGCTGCGAATTTCTTGCCTTTGATGCGCAAACGTCAGTAAGCCTTCGATCGATTCGGCGGTGTTCTTCACTGCGTCGGTGCCAACCGACATGGTATCTCCGTCAGTTCGTTCATGGCGCGTCCAACGCAACCTCGAATGGGCTGATCAGGCCCGAGGGACGGCAAGCGCCTCGATCGCCTTCCCGCAACCGCTACGCCTGCTTTTTTCCCCTGCCGCCAAAGGGCGGCATTCCTCGCGGGAAGACAAAAAAGCAGGTTGACGCCGTCCTCCGCTGGCGCTGCGGGCCTGAAGGCTGCGGGCCGATCGCTCCCCGGGCCAGGGATCGCCATCGAGGCTGCGAAGGGCGCGGCCCGACCAACAAACGGAGACTACCATGGCTACCATCGGCACCTTCACCGCTTCGGACAATGGCTACATCGGCTCGATCAAGACGCTGACGCTGAACATCAAGGCCAGGTTCGCTGCATCCGAGAAGGACAACGACAAGGCGCCTGACTATCGCATCTTCGCCGGTGTGACCGAGTTCGGCGCAGCCTGGAAGAAGACCGCCCGTGACAGCGAGCGCGAATATCTCTCGGTCAAGCTCGACGATCCGAGCTTCCCGGCTCCAATCTACGCCTCGCTGGTGAAGGTCGAAGGCGACGAGGGCTTCACCCTGATCTGGTCGCGCCGCAACGGCGACTGATCTCTCGGGATCATCAGCCCCGCCTCCCTGGAGGCGGGGCCTTTTGCGCGCTTTGAAGAGAGCAGAGGTGAAAGCGCACTCATTGTTTGAAGAAGGTTGCCAGGGACTTCGCCCTCACGCGGGCGAAGATAACGCACACACTCGTGTGGCGGATCAACCGTATTCCTAACCCGGTGCAGGTGCGGCATCCCCTGAATGATCGTCGTACTCATTGAACAGATTTTCCAGAACAATAGTGTGATCCCCGCAGCTGAACTCCTGGCGGAGCGGCCGCAGCTTGAGGGACGCCTTACGCTCGGTCCGGATGGCCTCGTGGAGGTCTTGCAGGACGTTCTCGGAAGGGCCGGCCGCATAGCGCAATCGAACAAACTGACGCCATGTCGCCGGGGCGACGGCGTTCTCCTGCGGCTCGAAACCATAGCTCCGGAAGCGTGCAGCCGAGCGTCCGATCGCGAACAGGCGCACTTGCGGAACTTCTGGCGCCTGTCCAAGACGGAGCGTTGGCATCAGGTTCGCAGTCCCGGATGCGGCGATCCAGTCTTGAACTGCCTTTGCCCATGCATCAACTTTTTCGACGAAGTTTTTCGCGCGGCTGCGCTGTTTGGCAACGTCGTTTGAGCTGAAGTCCTGCCACTTCAGCTGGAACAACGCCAGCTCACCGGTCAGTGTGTCGAATACGGCTGCATCAATGTCGGTCACAACCTTTCCGCCCAGTCGGAGCCGGGTTGGCCCTTCCATTCGCAAATAGCGCTGACCGAGAAACAGGTCGTAGAGTTCCGAGATCATCCAGTTTTCACGGTGTTTTCGCAGATTGTCGGAGGCACGTTTGTCAAACGCTTCATGAAGCATCCGGATCCCGTGAAACGGGTTTCGAAAGACGCTGCTGACTGGTTGAAGGACGTAGTCGTCGGACACCTTGATCAGCATGGGCAGGAGGGGTGTGACCTCCTCTTCAAAATACGAAGCGTGGCTGGATTTCACGGTGATCATGTCCAAAGCGCTGGAGACAGCGTTTTGCTCAATTCCGGTGAAGGAGGCGATCGATTCGATCAGTCTGTCCGGTGGTGTCCAGACCGTCAGACTCATCGGGTAATTCACATCGGGGAATGCCTTCTTCGCGACATCAACGAAGTGAATATGCTTCAGGTAGAAGCTGGTGATCAGGAAGACGACGGTGCGGAGATCCTTGCCTGTGATGTTGCCGAGAACCGTCTCATCATGAATTCCGGCCTCGTCGATGCCCTCATGATTATCTTCGGCAACCAGCGCGAAAAAATGTTCCTCAATATCGGGTGAGCTGTCGTAGCTCACCATCGTTACGTTGTTGCGCGGCCGAAACGGATGCACGAGCTCGCGAATCCTGTCGTCAAGATTCTCAATCGCTGTTCTTTTGATTGCTTCCTTGAACAGGTTCCCGGCCGACATCGCGTCTTCGATGTCTTTTAGTTTGTCAGCCTCCAGCCGATCCAGAAAGTGATCGATCGTGTAGCGGTCGGTCATGCGAAAAGTAATAGCGGTTCCGTCGACCGTGCATTCGTTCATCCCGTGCCGAAGCATCTCGGCATTCTCTCGCAGGAATGACGCTTTTCCGAGATTCATCAGAATGCCGAGAACGCTCATCCTCAGTTCGGGCGTGCTTTCCCGGAATGGAATACCCCGCAAACTTCCGATGTGAGGCAGCAGCATGGCGGCGAGGGGATTCCATCCTCGCAGCATGGTCGCAAATTCGAATTCCGACAGACCTGATTCCGGCTTGCTCGACATGAAACGAATGACGTGATGGAAGTCAATGACGCGGCACGCCTCCACAAGAAGCCCCGCCCGGGCTATCTGCGGAAGCTCGGCAACCTGGGCTCGCTGGCGTTCAATTTCGACGCTGGCAAGGGCTGCCAGAGAGTTGGCCATTTCGGCTCGAGTGTTCATATGTCACCGTATATGGTCAAGGCGTGCGATTCACTGCCGATAATTGCCGACGATCTGATCTCCCGTCGAGTCCATCCGATGGGACTGACTGCCGCGCGCCATTCGGTGTCGCTCGCCGGAGGCACTCGCGCGAGGGGCCCGCCGTCATTTCATGCCGGCGTCGCTATCACTGCCATCGCGCGGGTGCCTTGTTAACCGGTCTCGCGACTGCACTCGGTCCCGGGTCCCGCCGCTGCGCGTCGGCGCTATGCTGACCCTCCTGCGGGTGCCACTTTTCGTTTTATCATCGTTGGCAAACCGCTGGCGCTGCACGAACAGGTGTTTCGGAGGCTAAGGGCTCCGCCCTCGCGCGCACCAGAGTGAAGCGCCGGCTCGTGCCGGCGCCGACCCGGGCGGTGTCCCCGGTCTTCCGCGCTTTGCCGGATCCAGCAATCTTTCAAATCCGCTCGCACGCGCTTGTGTAGACCCGCTCCTTGAGCGGGCCCTTCCGGGGCGGGTGATCCCCCACCGCAGGGGCGCCCTGGCCCTTGCTACCCTGGTCTCGCCGACGGGCAGGGTTGCAGCGCAGCGCTGCGCTTCCACCTCAGCCCACAGGAGAATAGCCATGAACACAATGACCTTGGCCCGGAGTGAACAGCCTGTCCCGGGTGGTTTCCGCATCGACGTATCGCGCGGTCTGCGGATTGGCAGCGACGCATTTCCGCGCCCGTCGTTAATTGGCCTTTGGCGCGGCTAGCGACGTCACGGCTTACCAATGTTCAACGTCGATTTTCCCAACTCGTCATTTCCGTTTGGCCGGCTTTGATCGCTCATTTCGCGCCTCATCGTCCGGGAGGACGAGATCAACATGACTGACACACAACGTGCTGGCGAGTTCAAACAAGGTCACGACAGTTGGATTGCGGCGGCCACGTTCTAGGTCACTGATGTATTGTTGGGTAAAGCCGGACGCTTCGGCGAATTTCTCCTGCGTGAAGCGCTTCTGCTTCCGCAGTCTTGCGAAATTCCGGCCAACCAACTTGCGCATGTCCATTTGCGCAAGTTGCGTCTTCACATACTATGAGGTTTATCTCCTATAGTATGTATCTTCGGCAGGCCGCTGACAGGCCAGGTCAGAATGAGACTAAAATGAGATGCCCTACTGAGGAGCTTGGTATCATTTGTTGTCCGGTAGGATGCCCATGACGAAACCGCAGCTAGATCCAGACGTCGCAGATGTCGCACCGAATGAGTCGGCGCTGACCAGCTACGATGAACAGCATATGATCACATATATGCGCCTTCTGCAGGCTGAAGGTGAGGGCGCGGATTGGCGCGAAGTGGCTCGAATAGTTCTGCACATCGATCCAAATCGCGAGCCAGACCGCGCGCGGAATGCATATCAGAGTCATCTCTTACGCGCTAAGTGGATGACGGAACAGGGACGTCTCTTGCGCGGTGCAGGGTCAAACTAGAAGAAATTCATCGTTCGAAACATCGCTCCGGAAATTATCTTCTCCAGCCGACAAGTGGTCACTCGGGAGCACCACGTGGTGCAAAAACAGGGTCTTCCTGCAACCCTCTCGTTCATAGTTATTGCGCTGCAATCCACGTGATCTGCGTGCAATGGGACGGATGTAATGCCTGAGTTCGACTGGCGGTCGCCAGATTCCTACAAGAGCCTGCAAGACGCCGAAATCACCGCCATCGCCTGGGAATGCCTTCGGCGAAACGCGGACTATCGACGCGACTACAACACGATGATCGCTGACGGCCCGGCTGGCGAAGTAACCGCGGACTTCAGGAGGAGATGGGGCATCTGCTTTCGCTCACGACCCGCAGAGGTCCTTCGCAGACCAGACGATCTTTTGGGCGCCTGAGGTTCTGGCGAGCGTCGTTCCGGTCGCAGTAGCTGCCCCGGCGGTCGATCCTGGCTCGGCGTCTCAGTCATTGCTCGACCTTACAGCCGGTCAGGTGCATCGCGCGGCTGACGGTTGGCATGCGGTGCTACGCATCGGCGCGGTGGAGCATCGTATCTGGTCGAAGGCTCCACCGGCGTTTGGCACGTTATACGCAGCCGAATTGCCATTTGACCGAGATCTGGAAGCGCGCGCTTATGCTGCCCGGCGGCTGTGGCGCGCGATGAATGGACGCGCGCCAGGGCCCGCATTTCATCAATTGTCATCGCGGCGGCGCGAGCGCCTGAGCGCGGCGATCCGTGCGCTTGACGCGTACAGGGAGGGCGGCAGCTATCGGATCGTCGCCGGAGTAATGTTTGGCAAGAAGCGCGTTCCCGATCGCGCCTGGAAGACGCACGATCTGCGCAATCGAACGATCCGGCTGGTGCAAAGTGGCCTTGCGTTGATGCGAGGTGGCTATCGCAAGCTTTTGCGCCCGGAGCGCAGGGACAAATAGTTGCTCCGCTCAGGGGTATCGAAAATCATCCCGTCAAACTTCGGTATCCCCCTCCGACACCGCGCTTCTCCATGATGACCGCACACACGCTGGCGCCGCAAACCGCGGTGCGCCGTCATCCTGGAG
>NZ_JASGSR010000172.1:0-12953 GCF_040446015.1 Bradyrhizobium sp. INPA03-11B | reverse complement strand
GGACGATATGCTCGGGACCGGCGCCGGCTTCGTTCAGGAGCTTGATGATGCGCTTCAGCGCGGTGCCGACCTGCGCGGCCATGTCGGGCGCATACTCGCCCTTCTCGTCGCTGCCGGTCTGCCCCGCCAGCACGATCCATTTGCCGGGAGCGTCGAACGCGACACCGTGCGAGAAGCCGCGGGGTTTCGACCACTCGGCCGGTTGCAAGACACGCATGAGCTGATCCTCCTGATGATGATTGTCATTCCGGGGCGATGCGTCAGCATCGAACCCGGAATCTCGAGATTCCGGGTTCGCTTCGCGCCCCGGAATGACCGTCGATGCTTAGCATCGATCGCACGTCCGGCGCATCACCGCGTCGGCAGAATTGCGCGTTGCAAATTCGTAGCAGCTCGCTGATACCGGGCGTCCCTTCTCACCTTGTTCCCCGTCATGGATCGCACGCCCTCAAAGACCCGCGCAGCGCTATGGATGTCCGGTTGGCTCGCGCTGATGCTGATCGTGGCGGTGGCCGGCCGCGAGGCGACGCGCGAGGTCAACGTCTTCCAGCTGATGGCCGTGCGCGGCGTGCTCGGCTTCGTGATGCTGTATCCGCTGATCCACATCAATGGCGGGCTTGCGATCGTGAAGACCGCGCGCGTCCACGTCCACATCGCGCGCAACCTGATCCATTTCTGCGCGCAGCTCGGCTGGTTCTATGCGCTGACCTTGATCCCGATCGGCCAGGTGGTCGCGATCGAATTCACGATGCCGATCTGGACCGCGATCCTTGCGGCGAGCTTCCTCGGCGAACGGATGACATCCTGGAAGATCGTCGCGATCGTGCTGGGCGTGATCGGCGTGGTCGTGATCGTCCGGCCGGCGACCGGTGCGATCAATCCCGGCCAGCTGATCGCGCTCGCCGCAGCCGTCGGCTTCGGCATCTCGGTCGCCGTCGTCAAGTCGCTGACGCGGACCGAGCAGACGCTGACGATCATGTTCTGGATGCTGGTGGTGCAGTCGCTCGCCAGCATCGGGCCCGCGCTCTATGTCTGGACCTGGCCGCCGCTTTCCACCTGGGGCTGGCTCGCCGTGATCGCATTCTGCGGCACGTTCTCGCATTACTGCATGGCGCGCGCTTTGCTCCACGCCGATGCGACCGTCGCGATCCCGATGGACTTCGTCCGGGTCCCGCTCACCGCAATCGCCGGGTGGCTGATTTATGCCGAGCAACTCGACGCTTATACGGTCCTTGGCGCTGCCATGATCCTGGCCGGCAATCTGCTGAACCTGAAGCCGGGCGCAACAAGGCCCGCGCGCGCAAGATAACCGCTGCCTGCAACGCCGCCGCTCCGCCACCGCAACAAGCCCGGGGATCATCCCGGGCTCTTTGGCTTGCGACGCGCGTTACTTGCCGGCGGCCTTGCGCAGCGCCGCGTTGATGCGGTCCTGCCAGCCGGGACCGCCCTCCTGGAAGTACTGCAGCACGTCCTGATCGATCCGCAGCGTGACCTGCTCCCGGACGCCAGGGACGGCCACGGTCTTTGGCACCGCGTCAGCGACCTTGGTGGTGGCGCGTTTGAACGCCGCCTCGGCTTCGCTACGGGCATCGTTCAGGGTTCGCGGGCGCCTCGGCTGATCGGCCATGTCTTGGATCCTGTGTCTCAGATTCCTTCAAACAACACTGTGGAGAGATAGCGCTCCGAGAATGACGGCACAATCGCCAGGATGGTCTTGCCCGCAGCTTCCGGCCGCTTGCCGATCTGCATGGCGGCCGCGATCGCCGCGCCCGACGAAATACCGCCGGGAATTCCTTCGTTGCGCGCCAACGCGCGCGCGGTCTCGATCGCAGTCGCGCTGTTGACTTTGACGATCTCGTCGATCACGGAGCGGTCGAGGATGTCGGGAATGAAGCCAGCCCCGATGCCCTGGATCTTGTGCGGCGTGTGCTGACCGCCCGACAGCACCGGGCTCTCCTCCGGCTCTACCGCAACGATCCGCAACGACGGCTTGCGCGGCTTCAGCACCTGCCCGACGCCGGTGATGGTGCCGCCGGTGCCGACGCCGGCGACGAAGTAATCGATGTTGCCGCCGGTGTCGTTCCAGATTTCCTCCGCGGTGGTGCGGCGATGGATTTCCGGATTGGCGAGGTTCTTGAACTGCTGCGGCATGACCGCGTTGGGTGTCGTGCGCACGAGTTCTTCGGCGGTCGCGATCGAGCCCTTCATGCCCTGCGCCGCCGGGGTCAGCACGATCTCCGCGCCGAGGAAGGCCAGCATCCGTCGCCGCTCGATCGACATCGACTCCGGCATCACGAGCTTCAACCGATAGCCGCGCGATGCCGCGACATAGGCGAGCGCAATGCCAGTGTTGCCCGAGGTCGGCTCGATCAGCACGGTGTCGGCGTTGATGATGCCGGCCTTCTCCATCGCCACGATCATCGCCGCCCCGATGCGGTCTTTCACGCTCGCCGCCGGGTTGAAGTATTCCAGCTTGGCGAGGATCGTCGCGTTGACGCCGTTCGCCTGCGGCAATCTCTGCAGCCGCACGATCGGCGTCGAGCCGATCGCATCGACGATGGAGTCGAAGACGCGGCCGCGTCCGGGTTGCACTGCACTCGTTGTCGACGGCGCGTCCATCAGGCGGCTCCTGTTGCGGGATGTGCTGGAAATATGCGGTCGTCCCTCATTTGGAGCAGCGCGTCATGACGCGCAAGTGAGAAACCGCTGCGACGCACATTCGTTGCATCTTCGCTGCATCGCAAAAATCAGAACCCGCACAAATAACGTAAAAGCTACGCATTTGTGTTGCGACAAGGTCAAACAAATGGGCTTATATACTTTCGTCAGGTGCAGCTCAGAACGCAAAGGGAGGCGCACATGCCAGCACTTGCTGAAGTTCGGTCGACCGTAGCGTCCAGACCCGATCCGCGCGGCAGCGATCTGCCGACTTGTCCGGTGTGTGCTGACTCAATGGTCGCGGCAGAAGCGTCCGCGTACCTGTTCGACAATCTGATCAGCTATCTCTGGACATGCGACAATTGCGGTTACGGATTCGTGACCAAGCACACGGTGAAACCGATCCCGATCGTGTGCAACTGATCACTCAAGCTCATGTTGGAGCGATGTCACCGCGCGCCCACCCGGCGCGCGTTTTCGTTCTGAAATCCTCGAACGTGCCGTTGGCCACCGCTGCGCGGATGCCCTGCATAAGCTCCTGGTAGTAGGCGACGTTGATTTCGGACAGCAGCATTGCCCCAAGCGTTTCGCCTGCTCGCACCAGATGGTGCAGATAGGCGCGCGAATAGTCGCGTGCCGCCGGCCACGGGCTCTCTTCATCGAGCGGACGCGGATCGTCGATGTGACGAGCGTTGCGCAAATTGATCTGCCCGAACCGAGTGAACGCCATGCCGTGGCGCCCGTTCCGTGTCGGCATCACACAATCGAACATGTCGACGCCGCGTGCCACCGCCTCCAGAATGTCCTCCGGCGTGCCGACGCCCATCAGATAGCGCGGCCGATCGGCCGGCAGCGCGGGCGCGGTCTCCTCGATCATCGACAGCATCACCGCCTGCGGCTCGCCGACGGCCAGCCCGCCGATCGCGTAGCCGTGAAAGCCGATGTCCGTCAGGGAGCGTGCGCTGGCGTGACGGAGATCGGGGATGTCGCCGCCCTGCACGATGCCGAACAGCATGTAGCCGTCGGGCGCGCTCTCGAAGGCGCGCTTGGAGCGTTCGGCCCAGCGCAGCGAGAGCTGCATCGCACGCTCGACGTCGGCGCGCTCAGCCGGCAGCCGCACGCACTCGTCCATCTGCATCGCGATGTCGGAGCCGAGCAGCCGCTGCACCTCGATCGAGCGCTCCGGCGACAGCTCGACCTTGGCGCCGTCGATATGCGAGCGGAAGGTCACGGCCTTCTCGGTCACCTTGCGCAGCTCCGAGAGTGACATCACCTGGAAGCCGCCGGAATCCGTCAGCATCGGGCCGCCCCAGCCGGTGAAGCGCTGCAGGCCGCCAAGCCCTGCGATCCGCTCGGCGCCCGGCCGCAGCATCAGGTGATAGGTATTGCCGAGCACGATATCGGCGCCGGCATCGCGTACCTCGCGCCAATGCATGCCCTTCATCGCCCCAGCGGTGCCGACCGGCATGAATGCGGGCGTCCGGACGAGACCATGCGGCGTGGTCAGGCGTCCGGTGCGGGCGGCGCCGTCAGTTGCCAGCAGCTCGAAATGATTGGGAAGATTCATGCGGCTGCTTATTGCGTGTCACTGAAGCCCGATCAACCCGTCCGATAACGGCTTCCGCGCGACTTCGTGAACGCCAACCGACCGACGGACGCTTGCCCTGCAACGGAACCTCCGTTAAACAAAACGAAACCGTATCGTTTTATGTCAACAATAAGGCGACGGACCTCCCCGCCGCGACTGCAATCCGCGCGAAACCAGACCGAAATGTTCTCCCTCTTCAGCGCCCGGCCTGACGGCGTCCGCCATCGGACGACAGTCGCCCATGCGATGCGGCAAGCGGCCCTGCTGTGCGGGCTCGGCTTCACCCTTACGGCCTGCAGCTCGCTGCCGCGGACGCCCTACACGGCTGCCGACGCCGTCAATTCGCGGGTGCTCGATCTCGACGGCCTGCGCCGCTATGCCGACGAGCCGGCATCCAAATTCAAGCTCGAGAAAGACAACCTCGCCCCGATCAAGACCTATCTCGCCCTCTCCGGCGGCGGTGCCGACGGCGCCTATGGCGTGGGTGTGCTCAACGGCTGGACCGCGGCCGGCAACCGGCCGAGCTTCTCGGTCGTCTCCGGTGTCAGCACCGGCGGATTGATCGCGCCGTTTGCGTTCCTCGGCTCGCGCTACGACGACACGCTGAAGGAGGTCTACACGTCGGGCATCGCCGAAAGCCTGCTGCAGGACCCGAGCCTGATGCGGGTGCTGTTCGGATCCGGCCTGTTCGGCAACAAGCGGCTGCGCGAGCTGGTGGCGCGCTACGTCGGCGAGGACATCCTGAGCGAGGTGGCGCGCGAGAACGCCAAGGGCCGGAAGCTCCTGATCGTCACCACCGATCTCGACACCCAGCGCACGGTGATCTGGGACATGGGACGGATCGCCGCCGTCGGCACGCCCGAGGCGCTGCAGCTGTTTCGCGACGTGATGGCCGCCTCCGCCAGCATCCCGCTGGTGTTTCCGCCGATCATGATCGACGCCGAAGGCCAGGGCCGGCGCTTCCAGGAGATGCATGTCGACGGCGGCGTGACCGCGCCCGTGCTGACGCTGCCGGACGCATTGATGTTCCGCGAGCGTGCCTGGCCCGCCAATGGCCGCATGAACATCTACATCCTCGTCAACAAGAAGCTCGAGGGCAATTTCGAGCTGGTGTCGAACTCGACGATCGACGTCGCCTCGCGCAGCATTTCCGCGATCACGCAGGCGCAGACCCGCTCCGTCATTCTCTCGACCTATGATTTCGCCCGGCGCAACCGCCTCGGCTTCCATCTGTCCTATATCGAGCGCGACTACCCGGCCGCGGAAACCCAGGGCTTCGACACCGCCTATATGCGCGCGCTCTACCAGTACGGCTACGACAAGGCCGCCGCGGGGCAGGCCTGGACCGCGACGCCGCCCTGAGCGGCCTGCCCCCGGTACCGCCGAATGGACGAATCCGCATCGCGCGGGTTATAGACCGGACGAACCCGTCCGACGCACAACGAGATGAATGGGCAAATGGGATTGACGGCTACCAAGGCCAAGGCGGCCAACAAGGCGGCCAAGCGCGGCGTGATCAAGTCACGCGGCGGCCGGCCGACCCGGGACGCTGCGATCGAGCGCGACCAGCGGCTGATCGAGGTCGCCACCCGCCTGTTCCTCGAGCGCGGCTTCGATGCGACGTCGATCGACGCGGTGGCCGAGGCCGCCCGCGTCAGCAAACCCACCGTGTACGGCCAGTACGGCGACAAGCGCGGCCTGTTCACGGCGGTGCTCCGGCGCGAAATTGCCCGCTGGCTCGCTCCGCTCGCCGCCGCCGCCGCCGAAGCGCAGGGCGACGGCAATTGCGATGGCTCGGCCGAGGAACGGCTGATCGAGCTCGGGCGTCAGTTATTGGTGCTGAATTGCAGCGCGGACTCCATCGCTTTCAGCCGGATCCTGACCGCGCAGGCGATCAACTTCCCCGAGGTCGCCAAGCTGGCCGTCGACGAGGGCTGGTCGAAGGCGGTGTCCACGACCGCTGATTTCTTCGACCATCTGGCCGACAAGGGCGTGCTCGATCTCGAGGACACCACGATCGCGGCCGAGACCTTCCTCAACATGGTGGTCGGTCACACCCACCGGATGGCGACATTCGGCATTCCGATCGACATGAAGGCGGCCGAGACGCGGATGGAGGTCTCGATCCGGCTGTTCCTGGCCGGTGCCGTCGGGCCGCGGGACCGGCTGCGCGACACGGCCAAGCAAGCCACCAAGGCGCGCCGCCGGCCGGCGCGCTGACACTTTCGCAGGATCGTTTCATCGCCTTACACGTTGCCGTGATGAGCCTTGAACAAACAGAACGACACCGTATTGTTTAGTTGCAAAGAGACGCGGAACCAAGTTCAGCCCCCCAACGGTTTTGTGTCGCCTTGTAAACTTCGACCGTCACGACGGAGCAGCCGCCATCGCTTCGTCTGAACGTTCGGCGGCCGACTTCTGACTAACGGAGGTCGGCCGCATCTTCTCGGCCCGCCCGGCCTTTCAGCAGCGTGGGGCGCGTGCACAAGTTCGATACAGGTTCGACGATGAGGACAGGACGATTGCGCGCATCGAGGCACTGGTCATTGGGAGTGTGGCTGCTTGCGACCGTGGTGCTGGCCCTGCCCTTGAGCCTTCCCCTGGCGTCGCCGGCCCATGCGGTCACGGGCTCGGCGGCCGCAGCGCTCACCCCGCAGGACAGTGACAACGCGCTCGACGTGCATGCGGTTCGCCGCGAACTCGACAGCTTCCAGGCCGCCCAGATCTCGCTGCGCAAGGCGATGGCGATTGCGGAGGCGCTGCACTCCGGCGCGATCACCGCCGACGTCAGCTTCGACGGTGCGACGGAGCCCGCGATCTACCGGGTCAAGACCATGCAGCGGGACCGGATCTGGCAGCATTCGATTGACGCCTCGACCGGCGAAGTGATCGGTGGCGAGGCGCCTTCGTCACTGGCATCCCTTGGTGCCGAAGACCGTGACAACCTCGCCGTGCTCAGGGCGCTCCGCCATCGCCTCGCCGATGCGGTGCGGGTTGCCGAACGCACCACCTCGGGCAAGGCGATCAGCGGCGGCCTGATGCGCGAGCGCGGCAAGCTCAATTTCGTCATCGTGGTGCTCGCCGGCAGCGATCTGAAAGAGGTCATCCTCGAACCGCCGGGCGCACGCAGGCGCTGAGACCGGCGACCGGCCAGGTTTTCTTGGCCGGGTTTTCTTGGCCAGGTTTTCTCCGGCCAGATTTTCGCCCAAAAGCCGTTGACGGACGCCGATCTGTCCCGCATAAGTCCGCACCATGATCACCGCGACCAAACGCACCACCAAAACCACCAAGCCCTCCGGGGCCTCGGGAGGCGTGCGCGCGTAGTCGGTCGTACAGCATCACTCTACCCGAAGCCCCGCCTGATGAAGGTCCGGGGCTTTTTTTATTGCCTGCAGCACAACCGCATGATCCGGAAAAGTGACAACCGGTTTTCCGATCAGATCATGCTCAACCGAGACTCGAATGGAGGACACAGTGAGTAACGATCCCGTCGTCGCGATTGTCGGCGTCACCGGCGCAGTCGGCGCCGAATTCATCGCCACCATGGACAAGCGCGGCTTCCGCGTCGGCAAGCTGAAGGCGCTGGCGAGCGCCCGCTCGGCCGGCAAGACCGTCACCTTCCGCGGCCAGCCGGTCGTGATCGAGGAGCTGACCGAGCGCGCCTTCGAGGGCGTCGACATCGCGCTGTTCTCGGCCGGCAGCGGCATCTCCAAGAAGTTCGCGCCGGTGGCGGTGAAGTCCGGCGCCGTCGTGGTCGACAATTCCTCGGCGTTCCGGATGGATCCGAACGTGCCGCTGGTGATCCCCGAGATCAACGCCAACCGCATCCGCGATCACAAGGGCATCATCGCCAACCCGAACTGCGCCGCCATCACCGCGCTGGTGCCGCTGTGGCCGATCCACCAGAAGAACCGCATCAAGCGCGTGATCATCTCGACCTACCAGGCCGCGAGCGGCGCGGGAGCCGCCGCGATGGAGGAGCTCGTCGAATCGACCCGCGCCAATCTCAACGGACAGGTCTACACCCCGAAGGTGATGCCGCACCCCTACGCCTTCAACCTGTTCAACCACAACACGGCGGTCGATCCGGAGACCGGCTACAACGACGAGGAGACCAAGGTCATCAAGGAGACCCGCAAGATCTTCGAGGACGAGAAGATCGCGATCGGCGTCACCTGCGTGCGGGTGCCAGTGCTGCGCGCGCATTGCGAGGCGATCACCTTCGAATGCGAGAGGCCGATCACCGAGGACCAGGTGCGCGCGATCATGGCGCAGGCGCCGGGCGTCAAGATCGTCGACGATCGCGCCAAGAACTACTTCCCGATGCCGATCGACGCCTCCGGCCAGGACGACGTGCTGGTCGGCCGCATCCGCAAGGATCTCAGCGATCCCTCGGGCCACTCGATTTCGATGTTCGTCGCGGCCGATCAGCTGCTCAAGGGCGCCGCGCTGAACGCGGTGCAGATCGCCGAGCTGCTGCCCGAACGCGCGATGGCGTGAATGCAAAACCCGTCATCCTGAGGAGCGCGAAGCGCGTCTCGAAGGATGCACGGCCCCAGTCGGGCCGTCGCCCTTCGAGACGGCCGCTGCGCGGCCTCCTCAGGGTGACGGTGAAATGTCTGCGCTTGCAGGCCTAACTCTTTGCGCGAAACAACAAGCACGCATCACCATACGAATAGAACCGGTAGCCGCCCCTGATCGCGTGCGCGTAAGCGCCTTGCATCGTCTCGAGGCCGGAGAAGGCCGAGACCAGCATGAACAGCGTCGAGCGCGGCAGATGGAAATTGGTCAACAGGATATCGGCCGCACGGAAGCGGTAGCCGGGCGTGATGAAGATCGAGGTTTCCGCGGCGAACGGCTGGACTTCACCGTCAGGTGTCGTTGCGCTTTCCAGCAGACGCAGTGACGTGGTGCCGATCGCGACGATCCGGCCGCCCTTTGCGCGGGCGGCATTCAAGGCCGCCGCGGTCTCGGCGGTGATGCAGCCCCATTCGGCATGCATCTTGTGCTCCGAGGTCTCCTCGGTCTTCACCGGCAGGAACGTCCCTGCCCCGACATGCAGTGTCAGGCGATGCAGCGCGACACCGCGGCTCTTCAACGTGGCCTCCAGCGCCGGCGTGAAATGCAGTCCCGCCGTGGGCGCCGCGACCGCACCTTCATTGGCGGCGAACATGGTCTGGTAGTCGCTGACGTCCTGGTCATCGGGCGTGCGCTTGGAGGCGATGTAGGGCGGCAGCGGCGTGGCGCCGACATCGGCGATGGCCTGGTCGAGCACCGGGCCATGGAACGAGAATGACAGCGTCACCTCGCCTTCCAGCCCCTTGGCTTCGACCTCTGCATCGAGATTGCCAAGCAGGCAGACCTTGCCTTCATTGCCGAAGCGGATGGTGTCGCCGGGGCTAAGCTTCTTCGCCGGCTTCACCAGCGCCTGCCAGCGCGAGCCATCGAGCCGCTTGATCAGGGTCGCCTCGATCTTCGGCTCGGTCTCGCGCCCGATCCGGCGGCCCCTAAGCTGCGCTGCGATCACCTTGGTGTCGTTGACGACGATCTGATCGCCCGGCTCCAGCCAATGCGGCAGGTCCGCAATGGTGGCGTCGCGCAGCACGCCGTCCGGATGCACCACCAGCATCCGCGCGGAATCGCGCGGGCTCGCGGGCCGAAGCGCGATGCTCTCGGGCGACAGTTCGAAGTCGAAAAGCTCGGTGCGCATGGATGCCTAGCCACGTCGTTCCGGGGCGATGCGTAAGCATCGAACCCGGAACCTCGAGATTCCGGGTTCACGCTTCGCGTGCCCCGGAATGACAGCAAGTAGCCTTACGCCGCGTCGGCGGCCATGCGCGCCTTGACGATCTTGTCCGGGTTCTGCACCGGCTCGCCGCGCTTGATCTTGTCGACGTTCTCCATGCCCTCGGTGACCTTGCCCCAGACCGTGTACTGGCCGTTGAGGAAGGAGGCATCGTCGAAGCAGATGAAGAACTGGCTGTCGCCGGAATCCGGATTGGCGGCGCGGGCCATCGAGGCGGTGCCGCGGACATGCGGCTCCTTGTTGAACTCGGCCTTCAGCTTCTTGCCGGAGCCGCCCATGCCGGTGCCCTGCGGACAGCCGGTCTGCGCCATGAAACCATCGATCACGCGGTGGAACACGATGCCGTCGTAGAAGCCCTCGCGCACCAGCTCCTTGATCCGTGCGACGTGGCCGGGCGCGAGATCCGGGCGCATCTCGATCGTGACCGGGCCCTGGGTGGTTTCGAGGATCAGAGTATTTTCGGTAGCAGCCATGCTCGCTTCTCCTGGCTTCGGGGTGGATACTTCTTATTCCTGAACGGGATCGCGAATGGGCGGCCAGCCACTGCACCGCCCAGGCTCTCGGTAAACGGCATCGGCGTGCAGCGTTGCAACGCCTCCATCACCGCGACCCGGTATGCAATCCGGTCGTTGTCGGTCGCTTCCTGCGATTCATAGCTGATCCTGGGATGCCCGAGGATCGCGCCCTCACGGTTGAAGCTGACAATGACGGTAATGTCGATCGGGCCTGCCTTGTCCGGCGGCGGCGGCCGCCAGCAGCGGTGGATGGCAAGAACAACGTCCCTGATCGTATTGAGTTGCTCCGGCTCGGCTGCCGCCGGTCCGGACAGCGCGAGCCACAGCGCCAGCGGCGCGGCGAACCAGGCAAGTGGTTTGCTGCGCGCCGCCATCGCGGATCACTTGATGTCGGATGCGACCTGCACCTTCACCATCTTGTCGGGATCGGTGACGGCGCCGCCGGGCGAGCCCGCAGACGCCTTCTTCAGCTTGTCGACCACGTCCATGCCCGACACCACTTCGCCGATCACGGTGTATTGCCCGTTCAGGCTCGAGCCGTCGGCGAACATGATGAAGAACTGCGAATTGGCGCTGTCGACGCTGTCGCCGCGCCGGGCCATGCCGACGATGCCGCGCTTGAACGGGACCTGCGAGAACTCCTGCTTCAGGTTCGGATATTTCGAGCCGCCGGTGCCGTTGAAATTCTGGCCGTCGCCGGTCTGCGCCATGAAACCGTCCATCACGCGATGGAACGGCACGTTGTTGTAGAAGCCCTCGCGCGCCAGCTGCTCGATACGCTCGGCGTGCTTCGGCGCGATGTCGGTACGCAGCTTGATGACGATGCGGCCCTTGGTGGTGTCGATCACGATCGCATTGGCCTTGTCGAGATTGGCGGGCAGCGGCTGCGCGACCGCTGGAACGACGCAGAGCAGCGCGGCAACGAATGCAAGAATGCGGATCATGGAAACTCCGGATCTCTGTAACGTTCGGGGTGTGGCATGCCGCCGGGATCAGCCGGCGAACTTGGCCTTCAGGCTAGCGGCGACTGATGACGGTACGAATGCAGAGTAGTCGCCGCCCATCTGGGCGATTTGGCGCACCAGTGTGGCGGTGATCGGGCGGACCGCGACCGACGCCGGAACGAACACGGTATGCACCTCGGGCGCCATGGCCTCGTTCATGCCGGCCAGTTGCATCTCGTAGTCGAGATCGGTGCCGTCGCGCAGGCCGCGAATCATCAGCGTCGCCTTGGCCGCGCGCGCGGCCGCGACCGTGAGGTTGTCGTAGGTCGCGCTTTCGAAGGCGCAGCCCGCCTTCTGGGCGATCGGACCGAATACCTCATGGACCATGGCCAGCCGTTCCTCGGTGGAGAACAGCGGCTTCTTGCCGGGATGAACGCCGATGGCGACGATCAGGCGGTCACAGAGGAAGACGGCCTGTCTCACCACGTCCAGATGGCCGTTGGTGACGGGATCGAAGGAGCCAGGATAGATCGCGATACGGGACATGGTCCCTCCTAACCCGCCCGGCTCGCCCCGGCAAGCCGCCCGGGTTCCGTCCATGGCGCGAAATAAATTTCCACTGGCCCACTGAACGAGTTCTGGGATGCCAGCGTCTACGAGGGTGAATGTTTCGTCGGCCGCTGGCGGACGAAACAAAACCGGCCCGCGATGAAACCATTTTCCATCCTGGCGAAGACGCCAGGAAACGCACGGCCGGTAGACATTGGACAACGAAACGACGGGCCCGGGGGGCTCGTTCATATGGGGACCGTCATGATCAAGGCACTTTCCGCTATCACCGTTGCCGCGTTCATTGCCGCCGCGCTCACCGTTCTGCCGGGCTTTGCGCCGCAGGTCGAAGCCTCCACCCCGCAGCCGCTGGCCAAGGCGGACCGTCTCGACATCCACCCGGTCGGCAAGGACTGCTCGCAGCAGGCCTGGCCGAATTTCGAAGCGTCCTGCCTGCGCAGCGCCGGCAACAAGACGGTGGTCCGTGAGGCCCGCCTCGTCACCGCCGACCGCACCCCGTAGAAGAAATTTCCAGACAAGATGCCTACCGGTTCGCGCACCAACAGCGCGCCCAAGCAATTGTTCAGCCCCGCGTAAGGTCGGGCTGTCACGCAAATCCCATGGTAATTTGCGACGACCCGTCGCAGACTATCGTCTAACGCGCCCGACCGGATGATCCGGCGGGCGCAAGCCATCGGGGGATTGCCGTGACCAGTACGCCCGCCATCGCTTCTTCTGGCCATCCTCCAAGCAGTCCGATTCCGGTTGCCGTCACATTGGGTGCCCTGGGTGTCGTTTATGGCGACATCGGCACCAGCCCCCTCTACGCCCTCAAGGAAGCCGCCAAGGCCGCCGCCCATGGCGGTCCACTCACCCACAGCGCAGTGCTCGGC
>NZ_JASGSR010000171.1:0-12963 GCF_040446015.1 Bradyrhizobium sp. INPA03-11B | reverse complement strand
GCTCGAGGAGATGAAGGCGGAGGAGGCCGCAAAGGCTCCGCCGCGCAGTCAACGTAAAGTCAGAGTAAAGAAGGAGAAGCAACGTGGACGCACGCGTGGATAAGACGCTGAGGATCACGACCCCGTCGGATTTCGAATTCGCCATGACGCGCCAGTTCGACGCGCCGCGGCGCTTTGTGTTCGACGCGATGACCAAGCCGGAATATCTGGTGCGCTGGCTTGGCTGCGAGCAGCTCACGATGCCGGTGTGTGAAGTCGACCTGCGGGTCGGTGGCGCCTATCGGTTCGTGTTCCGCTCGTCCGAGGGCATCGAGCATGAACTCACCGGCACCTATCGCGAAGTGGTGCGCCCGGAGCGGCTGGCGTTCGGCGAGACGTTCTCGATGCCGGGTTTCACCAGCGACGAGTATCTGGTCATCTCGACCTTCGTCGAGGAAGCCGGCACGACGACGCTGACCACCACCATCCGCCATCCCTCCAAGGAGGCGCGTGACGGCCATCTCAACTCCGGCATCGATAAGGGCGTCGCGCCCGCCTACGATCGGCTCGCCGAGGTGGTTGCCGAGATGGGCTGAGGCCGTGGCCGAGAGCGGCGCTTCGCCAGCGAAGCGCTGCTCCATCAACGGCGTCGTCCCTGCGACGAAAGCAGGGACCCATACGCCGCGGCTGGCGTAGTGAAACGGACTCGTCGTTCCGCTATCGCGAATCAATAAGCAGCGGTGGTTATGGGTCCCTGCTTTCGCAGGGACGACACCGCCTTTATACGCCCCGTTTGCCTCAATAACCCCGCTTGCGATCGACCACGTTCTCCAGCTCGCCGCCTTGCTCGAAGCGCGCGATCTGCTCCGCGACGTATTTCGAGATCTCGTCGGCGTCGGTGTCGGCGGCGTTGTGCGGCGTCAGCACCACTTTCGGATGGCTCCAGAACGGGCTCGCCTCGGGCAGCGGCTCGGTCTCGAACACGTCGAGCGAGGCGGCGCCCAGCGTGCCGTCGTCGAGCGCGCGCAGGATGTCGGCTTCGTTCTGCAAGCCGCCGCGGCCGGCATTGATGATGACGGGCGCGCCGAGCGGGCTATCACGGTTCAGCTTGGCGAACGCATCGCGGTTCAGCACGTGCCGCGTGTCCGGCGTCAGCGGCAGCAGGCATACCAGGATGTTGGTCGCGCGCAGGAATGCGTCGAGCCCGTCAGTGCCGTGATAGCAGGCGATGCCGTCGATCCGCCTCTCGCTGCGGCTCCAGCCGACGACGCGGAACCCAAGCGCGCGAAGCGCTTGTGCCGAAGCGGCGCCGAGGGTGCCGAGCCCCATCACGCCGACCGTGATCGCGTTCGCCGCCCATTGATAGTCCGGCGCCCAACGCTTCACCCGCTGCGACTCACGCAGATAAAGCTCCTGGCGGTGATGCATCAGCACATGCAGCACGACATATTCGGTCATGCGGTCGGTGAGGTCGCCAACCGAGACCCGTACCAGCGGCACGTCGGGCAGCGAGCGGTCGGCCATCAGCGCGTCGACGCCGGCGCCAAGGTTGAAGATGACGCGCAGGTTCTTGAATGAAGCGAGCTCGCCCGGCTTCGGCTTCCACACCGCGGCATAATGCACCTCGGCGGGGTTGAGCGCGCCGTCCGGCGGCAGCACGACGGGGCGGTCCGGGCAGACCGTGTCGAACCGCGCCTTCCAGCGCGCCGACGACCAGTTTTCCGAGCCGCCATTGATCAGCAGCGCCAGTGCGCCCTTACCCATCCGGATACCTCCAATTTCAATGTGACATATATCACAGAGCGGGTCCGGCCCGCTCCCTAGTCTCCTGCCATCATCAGGGGAGAACTTCCATGCGCAAGCTGATGCTGATCGCGGCTTTCACCGCAGCAACCGCCGCCACGGCGCAGGCCGGCCAGAGCCGCGGCCTCGTGCTCGCAAACGCCGATACACCCGCTCAGGCGCAACCGGCCGTTGCTCCTGATCAGGCCGAGGCCAAGCCGGCGCCGTCGCAGGCCCAGCCGGCCGAGGCCCCGCGGCCGCCGCAGGCGTCGCGTCCGGTGAAGCGGAGTCAGATCAGCCGCCGGGAGAGCGATGAAGCCAAGGCGCGCCGCATCGCCGCCCGCTACGGTGTCTACTGGTGATCGCAGCATCCTCGTCGCGGTGATCGCGATCGCCGCGACCGGAGGCTCACCGCAAGCTTCGGCCAAATCCATCGCCGGCATCCGGAACCGAAATTTCTTTCGCTCCGCCTGTCGGCAGCGGGCATAATCGTTCGTTCTTGCAATGAACGGAGATGCCTTTTTGATGCTGTACGCCATCCTCTGCTATCATGACGAAGACATGGTCGGTTCCTGGAGCAAGGAGCACGACGCCTCGGTCATGCAGAAATTGTCCGTCGTGCAGGACAAGCTCGCCAAGCAGGGCAAGCTCGGCCCGGTGGCCCGGCTGCTGCCGACCACCGCCGCGACCACGCTGCGCAAGGAGAACCCGCCGCTGGTGCTGGACGGCCCGTTCGCCGAGACCAAGGAGCAGCTGCTCGGCTTCTATCTGGTCGAGGGCAAGAACCTCGACGAGGTGCTCGACATCGCGCGCGACCTCGGCGAGGCCAATCCCGGCGGCACCTATGAGATCCGCCCGGTCGGCTACTTCACTCCGGGGAGCGCAAAGACGTGAGCGTGACCGACACCGCCTGGATCGATGCCGCGCTGACGTCGGCGCGTCCCCAGGCGGTTGGCGCATTGCTGCGCTACTTCCGCAACCTCGACACCGCCGAGGAAGCCTTCCAGAACGCCTGCCTGCGGGCGCTGAAGAGCTGGCCGCAGAACGGCCCGCCGCGCGATCCCGCGGCGTGGCTGATCATGGTCGGCCGCAATGTCGCGATCGATGAGGTCCGCCGCAACAAGAAGCAGCAACCGCTGCCCGACGACGATCAGGCGATCTCCGACCTTGACGACGCCGAGGACGAGATCGCCGAGCGGCTCGACGGCTCGCATTACCGCGACGACATCCTGCGGCTGCTGTTCATCTGCTGTCACAAGGACCTGCCGCCGACCCAGCAGATCGCGCTGGCGCTGCGCATCGTCTCCGGCCTCACGGTGAAGCAGATCGCGCGCGCCTTCCTGGTCTCGGAAGCCGCCATGGAACAGCGCATCACGCGGGCCAAGGCGCGCGTCGCCGACGCCAATGTGCCGTTCGAGACGCCCGGCGCGGTCGAACGCAGCGAGCGTCTCGCCTCGGTCGCGGCGATGATCTATCTGATCTTCAACGAAGGCTATTCGGCTAGCGGCGACACCGCCGAGATCCGCTCGCCGCTGTGCGAGGAGGCGATCAGGCTCGCCCGCCTGCTGCTGCGGTTGTTCCAGAGCGAGCCGGAGATCATGGGGCTGACCGCGCTGCTGTTGCTGCAGCACGCCCGCGCCGAGGCACGTTTCGATGCCGACGGCCAGGTGATCCTGCTCGACGACCAGGACCGCAGCCTGTGGAACCAGAAGCTGATCGCCGAGGGCGCAGCGCTGATCGACAAGGCGATGCGTCACCGCCGCAGCGGGCCCTATCAGGTCCAGGCCGCGATCGCCGCGCTGCACGCCCGCGCGGAAAAGCCCGAGGAGACCGACTGGACCCAGATCGACCTGCTCTACGGCGCGCTCGAGGTCATGCAGCCGTCGCCGGTGATCACGCTCAATCGCGCGGTTGCGGTCTCCAAGGTGAAGGGGGCGGAAGCCGCGCTCGAGATGATCGAGCCGCTGGCGCCGCGGCTTTCGAATTACTTCCATTATTTCGGCGTGCGCGGCGCCTTCCTGATGCAGCTCGGCCGCAACGAGGAGGCGCGTGTCGCCTTCGACCGCGCCATCGCGCTCGCCAACACCACGGCCGAAGCCGCCCACATCCGCATGCACATCGACCGCCTGATGCGCGACAGCCAGCCGCGCAATGTGAAGGCGAAGTAGACGATGCTTGGTCGTGCACTCGTCCGGGTGCAAGTTGAGAGACTTCCCGTGCGATACCCCTCTCCCTAACCCTCCCCTGCAAGGGGGGAGGGAACCCGTCCGCCGGTGCTTCCCTCACGTCGGTGCACGAATATCACCGGTCGATTACGTGAGGTGAGCACGCAGGTCAGGCTCCCTCCCCCCTTGCGGGGGAGGGTGGGGAGAGGGGTAAGCCGCGGGCGTGCTGATCAATTTGCGCATCGCTCTCGCAACTCCTCTGGCGCCCTCCAAAAATTCTTCCCGCGATCTGTCGGCCCCGCATACCACCGTTCGTCTTGATGACAGAGCATCACCAAGCGTTACGGAGCCCGTCATGTCGACGATCGTCGAGACCGAAGTCTCAAAGCCCGCCCGCATCACCGGCCGCGTCATGAGCGGCGTGGTCGTACTCTTCCTGCTGTTCGATGGCGCCATCAAGCTAGTGCCATTGCCGGTCGTCACCGAGACCATGGACAAGATGGGCTGGGGCGCGAGCGATACGCTGGCGCGCAGCCTCGGCATCATCACCATCGTCTGCACGCTGTTGTACTCGGTGCCGCCGACCTCGATCCTCGGCGCCATCCTGCTCACCGGCTATCTCGGCGGCGCGATCGCATCCCATGTGCGGATCGGCAGCCCGCTGTTCACCCATACGCTGTTCGGGCTCTATCTCGGCCTGATGGTGTGGGGCGGGCTCTATCTGCGCGACGGCAATCTGCGTGCGCTGCTTCCGTTCCGCCGCTGAGTTGGTTTGACGCGTTTGCTTCATGCGAACCGCCACCCACTTCGTTCGAAACGCTCTAATTCTTCAATTCATGCATTTGGAGACCATCATGTTCGAGACCCTTGCCATCATCGCGATTGTCCTTGCGGTCGCGATTGCCGTCGTCCTCATCCTCGCAGCGACCAAGCCGAGCACGTTCCGCGTCACGCGCGCCACCAGCATCAAGGCGCCGGCCGAACGGATATTTCCGCTGATCGACGATTTCCGGCAGTGGACGGTCTGGTCGCCCTACGAGAACCGGGATCCGGACATGAAGCGCACCTATGACGGCGCCGGGCGCGGGCAGGGGGCGGTCTATGCCTGGGACGGCAACAAGAATGTCGGCACTGGCCGCATGGAGATCCTGCAGTCGTCCGCCCCGTCGAAGGTCGTCATCAAGCTCGACTTCTTGAAGCCGTTCGAGGGCCACAACACCGCCGAGTTCACAATGCTGCCGCAGGGAGATGCGACCAACGTCACATGGACCATGTATGGTCCGGCCGTCTTCATGTCGAAGGTGATGCAGGTGTTCATGAACCTGGACCACATGATCGGCAAGGATTTCGAGGTCGGTCTCGCCAATCTGAAGAAGCTGACGGAAAGATAGCGCGTTTTCGAGCGAAGTGGTTTACCGGTTCGCGTGAAGAAAACGCGCCAGAACCAGAATCTACCCAAGGGAGCATGCGATGCAGGTCAACCCCTATCTCTCCTACGACGGCAATTGCGGCGCCGCGCTGAACTTCTACCAGAAGGTTCTCGGTGCGCGGATCGAGGAAACCTTCCCCTACGGCGAGGGCAATGCGGAGATGCAGACGCCGCCCGGCTGGAAGGACAAGATCATGCACGCTCGCCTCACGATCGACGGCGAGATCATCATGGCCTCCGACGCCCCGCCCGGCCATTTCCAGAAGCCGCAGGGCTTTCATGTCGCGCTGCAGGTCGAGGATCCCGCCGAGGCCGAACGCCGCTTCAAGGCGCTGTCCGAGGGCGGCACGGTCACCATGCCGTTCGGCAAGACCTTCTTCTCCAACGGCTTCGGCATGTGCGTCGATCAGTTCGGCATCCCCTGGATGGTGAACTGCCCGCAGCAGATGTAGGTCGCGCACCGGCCTCTATACCGTCATCCCCGCGCAAAGGCTTCGCCTTTGTCCTGAGGTGGCCGCTTCTTCAGCGGCCCTCGAAGGATCGACGGCCACCGGCGGGGCCGTGCATCCTTCGAGGCTCGCTTCGCGAGCACCTCCAGCGACAAAGGCGAAGCCTTTGCGCGGGGATGACGGGGCAGTGAGCGCACTCTACCTGCACCGCGGATAGATCGCAGCGAGCTCGCGGCCGCGCAGCAGCAGCAGGTGCGAAGTCAGGCCGCCGCGGCGCACGATCCAGCTGCGCACCGGCGCCGGATAGGCTTGCAGCACGGCGACGGATGCTTCCGGCTCCGCATAGGTCCGGCCGCGTTGGTCGATCGAGCGTGCTGCGTGGAAGCCGAGCACCGCGCGCCGTGTCACGCAAATGCGGTCGCCCGGCACCATCGAGAGCACCAGCGTGCAGGCCGACAGGCACGGCCCGTCGATCACCACGCGCTCGCCGGACTCGCGCACCTTGTCGAACAGATCGATGAACGGACCGACCTGTCCGCCGGGGCTGGCAAGGATACGAACGTCGGCTTCAGCGCTTGAGACATCGGCAAGCAGCGCCGCCATCCCCAAGATCATGATCGTCCAGATCGCCCCGATACGCATGTGGCGGTTCCTTCCGTTGACGTCGCTCTGGCTCGCGCCGAGCCCTGGGGCATGATCCGGAAAAGTGTGAAGCGGTTTTCCCAAGGGGCATGCTCAGGCTGAGAGCATAGGCTAGATCATGCGGCGACAGTTTGTCAGTCTGCGCCGGAGACGCCGGCCTCGGCAAACGTCGCCATGCCGCCGTGACAGGCGAGCGCCGCGCGCAGCAGCAGGATCGCGATCCCCGCGCCCGAGGCTTCGCCGAGCCGCATCTCGAGATCGAGCAAGGGCGCGAGCCGAAGTTCGCGCAGCAATTCGCGATGGCCGAGTTCGGCCGAGACGTGCCCGGCGCGGCAATGCGCGAGGCCGTCGGGTGCAAGCCGCGCCAGCGGCAGCACCGCCGATGTGGCGACGAAGCCGTCGAGCAGCACCGGGATCGATCTTGCTCGCGCCGCCAGCACGGCGCCGAAGATGGCCGCGAGCTCGCGCCCGCCGAGCGCGACTGCGACGGCGAGCGGATCGTCGAGCAGGTTGCGGTGCATTTTGAGCGCGGTATCGATCGTGGTGCGCTTGCGCAGCAGGCCGGCATCGTCGACGCCGGTGCCGCGGCCGGCCCAGCGCGCGCCGCGCCCGCCCATCAATGCCGCGCACAGCGTCGCGGCCACCGTGGTGTTGGCAATCCCCATCTCGCCGACCACCAGCAAATCGCATTGCTCCGGCACCGTGCGCCAGCCGGTGTCGAGCGCGACCAGGAAATCGGCGCCGTCCATCGCCGTCGCCATCGTGAAATCGCGGGTCGGCCGCGCGAGCTCGAGCGCCTCGACACGCAGCTCGGCCCCGGCAAGCTTTGCGATCTGGTTGATCGCGGCACCGCCCGCGGCAAAATTCGCCACCATCTGCGCGGTGACCTCGGACGGATAGGCGGAGACGCCGCGCTCGGCGATGCCGTGATTGCCGGCAAACACGGCGATGGTGACCTTATCGAGCCGGGGGATCTCGCGCCCCTGCCAGCGCGCCAGCCAGATCGCAGCGTCCTCCAGCCGGCCGAGGCTGCCCGGCGGCTTGGTCAAATTCTGCTGGCGAACCGTAGCCGCCGCAGCGCTGGCCTCGTCGCCCTGGGGCAGGTCGCGACAAAAGCTGCGGATGTCGTCTAGACTATTGAACTGCATGCGATTCCCTCGTCGAGCGGGCCGCAAACTAAAGCATGATCCGGAAAAGTGTGAAGCGGTTTTCCGAAAAGATCATGCCCAATCAAGAGGCTAAGGCGCGATGAGATTCAGCCCGATCTCATCGCGCTTTAGTGCAATTTGAAGGCCACGACCATGCGTGAGTTGCTCGACGATCTCAGGACCGCCACCTCCTTTCTGACCCGGCTGCCGATGCCGCATCCGGACGGCGCGCGGCCGGAGGGTTTTGCCCGGGCGCAGCGGCTGTTTCCGCTGGTCGGGGGGGGCATCGGGGCCGCTATCGGCCTGCTCTGTCTGCTGCTGCGGACGATCGGTATCCCAGATCTGGCGGCGGCGGCGCTGGCGCTCGGCGGCGGCGCGCTCCTGACCGGGGCGCTGCATGAAGATGGGCTTGCCGATGTCGCCGACGGATTCGGCGGCGGCCGCGATCCTGCGGCCAAGCTCGAGATCATGCGCGACAGCCGGCTCGGCACCTATGGCGCGCTGGCGCTGGTGGTGAGCTTTGCCACCAGGCTTGCGGCGCTGGCCGCGCTTCCCGATGGCATGGTGGTGCAGGGCCTGATCGCGGCGCATGCGCTCGGCCGCGGCGTGCTGCCGTGGATCGCGATCAGCCTGCCTTATGCGCGCAAGGATGGGCTCGCCGCCAATGCCGGCCGGCCTGATAGCTCGATCGCGACGGTTGCGGCAGGCATCGCCTTGGTGATCGCAATCCTCGTGCTGCCCTTCGGCAGCGCGCTGCTGGCGGCGATCGCGGCCGGCGCGAGCGCGCTGGTCATGGCGCTGCTGGCAAAGCGGCAGATCGGCGGCCAGACCGGCGACGTGCTTGGCGGCGCCGAGCAGGTTGCGGAGACCGCGATCCTGGTGTTGCTTGCGGCGCGGTTGGGTTAGAGCGTTTTCGAGCGAAGTGGATACCGGTTCGCGTGAAGAAAACGCGTCAGAATAGAATGAGCGAAAAATGGGCGGCGAAACGCATCTCTGGCTGATCCGTCACGCGCCGGTCGATGGACCGCGCGGTGTGATCCATGCGCCGGATGCGCCAGCGGACCTCAGCGATGCCGCTGCATTCACCGCGTTGCAGGCGAGGCTTCCGGTCGATGCGGTCGCAGTCTGCAGCCCGGCGCGCCGGACGCGCGAGACCGCAGCGCGGCTCGGCCTCACGGCAACGGAGGACGACGTTTTTCGCGAACAGGATTTCGGCAACTGGACCGGCCGTCGCCACAGCGAGATCGAGGCCGAGCTCGGTGCCGCGGCCTGTCGCGCGTTCTGGAATTCGCCGGGGACCAACCGGCCGCCGGGCGGTGAAAGCTTTGCCGACCAGATCGCGCGTGCGCGGGCAGGGCTTAAGCGCCTGCCGTCAGGCGATGTCGTGCTCGTCGTGCATTCCGGCACCATCCGCGCAATCCTCGCGATCGCGCTCGACCTTGCGCCGGAACCAGCGCTGCGCTTCGTCATCGATCCGCTGTCGCTGACGCGGATCGACCGGTTGGAGAGTGTGTGGCGTGTCGTTGCGGTGAACGGGTGTTAATCACTCTCCGGCACTAGAAATTCCGTCATCCTGAGGTGCGAGCCTTGCGGCGCACTTGCGCCGCTGGGCGAGCCTCGAAGGATGAATCGGCCACCAGCCGGGCCGTCGACCCTTCGAGGGCCGCTGAAGGAGCGGCCACCTCAGGGCGACGGAGCAGCATTGAATGCGCGGTCGACGTCACCCATTCCGCCGCTGGCCGCGCAGGGTGGGCAGGCCGATGCCGGCGGCGTCGAAGCCGCCGTCGACGGCGAGGATCTGGCCGGTGATGTAGCTGGCACGGTCCGAGCACAGGAAGAAGATCGCCTCCGCCAGCTCTTCCTCCAGCCCATAGCGGTTGAGCGGGATCGCGTCGTGATAGTCGGCGCGGATCTCCGGCGTGTGCACGGCTTTCGCCATCGCAGTCTCGACTGGCCCAGGCGCCACGCCGTTGACGCGGATGCCGAGCGAGGCGAGCTCGACCGCGAGCTGCTTGGTGAGGTGCGCGAGCCCGGCCTTGCTGGTGCCGTAGGCCGAGCGCAGCGTCGAGGCGCGCACCGCCGAGATCGAGGTGATGTTGACGATCGCACCGCCGCCATGCTCGCGCATCACTGGCGCGGCCGCCTTGGTGCACAGGAACGGGCCGGTGAGGTTGACCGCCATGATCCGGTTCCAGTCGGCATCGGAGGTCTCCAGCACCGGCGCGAACACCGCCGTGCCGGCGTTGTTGACCAGCGCGTCGAGCCGGCCGAAGCGGCCCGTGATCGCCGTGATCGCTTTGGTCACGCCATCGGCATCGGAGACGTCGCAGGTCAGCGCCAGCGTGTCGTCGGGCTGCTGCAGGGCAGCGACCGCGGCGCGCAGCAATTCCCCTTCGATGTCGAGCAGCGCGACCCGCCAGCCGTCGGCGAGAAAGCGCTTCGCCGCGGCAAGCCCGATGCCGCGCGCGGCGCCGGTCACGAGTGCGACTTTGTGTGCGGAGGCGTTCATCGGAAGGTCCATCGGTTCGTGCAGGAAGCCCCGACCGTCTGCGACCTTTACCCTGACGTGTCAACCCGACGGGGGATGCCTTGTCAATCTCTAGGCGAAAGGCGCGTCTCGAAGGATGCGCGGCCCCCAGCCCGGGACGCTCATCCTCCGAGGATCGCACCGCTGCCTACGCCGCGAGTTCGGCGGAAGCGCGCTGCATGTTTGTGGACATGTCCTGCGTCACGATGCTCTGCTCCTCGACCGCGGCGGCGGTGGAGGTGATGTATTCGTTGACGCCGGCGATCGCAGCCTTGATCTCGGACAGCGAGCTCGCCACCGCGGCGGCGATCGAGTTCAGCGCATCGATTTCCGAGGAGATCGTGTCGGTCGCCTGCTTGGCCTGGTTGGCGAGGCTCTTCACCTCGGAAGCGACCACCGCGAAGCCGCGGCCGGCTTCGCCCGCACGCGCCGATTCGATCGTGGCATTGAGCGCGAGCAGGTTGATCTGCCCGGTGATGCTCGAGATCATCTCGACGATCCCGCTCATCGCCTGCGCCGCGGCATTGAGCTTCTGCGCCTGGCCGTCGGCGGCTTCGACACGGCCGGTGGCGACCGCGGCGTTCTGCTTCGACTTGGTCATGGTCTCCGAGATCTCGCGGATCGAGGCGCTCATCTCCTCGCTGCCGGCGGCGACCGCCTCGATCAGGCCGCGCGCACTGTCGGCCTTCTTGCGGCCGATCGCCTGCGCGGTGATGTCGGTGGCGTATTTCACCACCTTGTAGGGTTTGCCGTTGAGATCGAGGATCGGATTGTAGGAGGCCTGGATCCAGATCTCGCGGCCGCCCTTGGCGATGCGCTTGTATTCGGCGGCCTGGAAGTCGCCACGGTTCAGCGCTCCCCAGAACTCGCGATAGCCCTGCGAGCTCGCCTCGACCGGCTCGACGAACATGCTGTGGTGCCGGCCCTGGATCTCGGCAAGCGAATAGCCCATTGCGGCGAGGAAGTTCGGGTTCGCGGTGCGGATCGTGCCGTCCATGTTGAACTCGATCACCGCCTGCGACTTGCCGATCGCATCGATCTGGCCGTCATTGTCGGCGGCCTTCACCTTCTGCTGCGTCACGTCGGTTGCGAACTTGACGACCTTGAACGGCTTGCCGCGGTCGTCGAGGATCGGGTTGTAGGTGGCGAGGATCCAGATCTCCTTGCCGCCCTTGCCGATGCGCTTGAATTCGCCAGCCTGGAATTCGCCGCGGTTCAGCCGCGCCCAGAAGTCGCGGTAGGCTGCGCTGTCGCGCTCGGCCGTCGGCATGAAGATGCTGTGATGCTTGCCCTGGATGTCGGCGAGCGAATAGCCCATCGCGGCGAGAAAGTTCTCGTTGGCGTTGACGATGGTGCCGTCCATGTTGAACTCGATCACCGCCTGGGCCCGGCCGATCGCGGCGATCTTGCCGGCATCTTCCATGCTGTGGATCTTCTGCGCGGTGATGTCGGTGGCGAACTTGACGACGCCGACCAGCTTGCCGCCCTTGTCCAGGATCGGGTTGTAGGAGGCCTGGATCCAGATCTCGCGGCCGCCCTTGGCAATGCGCTTGTACTGCGCGGCCTGGAATTCGCCGCGGTTCAGCCGCGCCCAGAATTCGCGATAGTCGTGGCTGTCGCGGGTGGCGGGTTCGATGAACATGCTGTGGTGTTTGCCCCTGATCTCGTCGAGCGAGTAGCCCATCGCGTTCAGGAAGTTCTCGTTGGCGGTGACGATGGTGCCGTCGAGCTTGAACTCGATGACCGCCTGCGACTTGCCGATCGCTGCGGCTTGCGCCAGCGCACTGTCGATGTTTGCCTTGTTGCTGAAACTGAACATCAGGGCTCCGTGAATGTTCAAAAAGAAAAGGGATGGAAAAGCGGATCGCGACAACTCACGGAAAGGTTGCAGCGAGCCGTTTAGCAATCGGTAAAGCCTCGCGCCTGGCACGAACTGCATAACGCGTGGTGGCTCGCGCGCATCTATCTCAATTTGCGAAGTAATTTTTTGCTGTGCACGTTATCATCCATAGTCGGCATGCGATGTTTACCGTAATCTTACGGACGAAAATCGATGACGACTTTCGTTGGATGCGGATCATCGCGATATGTGTTCTTCACCAACGCTGATGGCCCTATTACGAACTCTGATGTTGCTGAGTGTTTCGCGGATCGATGCAGCAAGTTGATTCGCGTTCTCGACGAACGCGGATCGCGTTGATGCTTCGCTCTCCGTCCCGCGGCGATGACAAAATAAATCGTGGCACGAGATGTCGGCGAGGTGGTCAGCGGTTCGTCCTCGGGGCACTGGTTCCATGATGGAGTTCTGATGTCCCTCACCCTGCATTACCACCCGCTGTCCTCGTTCTGCTGGAAGGCGCTGGTCGCACTGTACGAGAACGGTGCGCCGTTCACGCCGCACATGGTCAATCTCGGCGATCCCACCGAGCGCGCGGCGCTGCTCGCGCTATGGCCGATCGGTCGCTTCCCCGTGCTGCGCGACGAGACGAGGGGCGAGACGGTGCCTGAATCGAGCATCGTCATCGAGTATCTCGAGCGCCATTATCCTGGCACCGCCAAGTTGATACCGGACGACCCGGACCTCGCGCTGCAGACCCGGCTGCGCGATCGCTTCCTGGATCTCTATGTCCATCTGCCGATGCAGAAGGTCGTCGGCGACCGGCTGCGGCCCGCGGACAACAAGGACCCGCATGGCGTCGCCGAGGCGCGGGCGCAGCTCCGTACCTCCTATGCGATCCTGGATCAGCAATTGCTGATCCTGGATAAATACCTCGCGCATGGCGGCTGGATGATGGGCGAACGCTTCTCGTTGGCCGATTGCTCCGCCGCCCCGGCGCTGTTC
>NZ_JASGSR010000170.1:0-13075 GCF_040446015.1 Bradyrhizobium sp. INPA03-11B | reverse complement strand
CGGCATGGGCGGCGGCCGTCGCTGATCCGGCAAAAGCAAAAACCGGCGCAGGTTTGGCCCGCGCCGGTTTCAGAGACATACGGTGTGATTGGAAACTCTAGCCTGCGCTGAGGCGGACGCCGGCGCGGAGGAATTTCTGCGGGTCGACCGCTTCGCCGTCGATGCGGGTTTCATAGTGCAGATGCGGACCGGTGGAACGGCCGGTCGAGCCGACGGCGCCGATCACCTGGCCGATCTTGACGTATTCGCCGACCTTGACGCCGATCTCGGAGAGATGACCGTAGCGGGTCGACAGCCCATTGCCGTGATCGACCTCGACCATGCGGCCATAGCCGCCGGCCCAGCCCGCCGACACCACCCTGCCGTTGGCGGTGACGCGCACGGGATCGCCCTGCGCGGCGCGGAAGTCGAGGCCGGTGTGCATCGCCGGCCGGCCGAGGAAGGGATCGCTGCGAACGCCGAAGCCGCTGGTGAATTCGACCTCGCCGACGACGGGCTTGCGGTAGGGCACCAGCGCCAGCGTCTGGTTCAAACGCTGCATCTGCGCGCGATTGATGTTGATGCGATAGAGCTGGCGCTCGAACGCGCCGGCGTCGGGCGCGAGCTTCACCGGCACATAGGGGCCGCCCATGCCGGAGCGCGGCACGGCTGCTTCGAGCTGCGACATGTTGAGGCCGAGATCGCTGATCACGCCGCGCATTCGGCGCACCCGCGATTCGATGCCGTCCTCGACCGAGGAGAGCGCGGCGACCTGGCGGCGCTCGACCTGATCGAGCGAGGTCTGCAGACGGACCAGGACATTGTCGACGCCCAATCTGTCGAAGCCTTGGGCCTTGGCGAACTGGTTCGGCTGCGCCTTGGCGATCAGCGGTGCGCGCGATTCCAGCCGCGCCTCGCGGTCCGGCGGCGCCACGAAGATCACGGTGTCGCTGATCGGGGAGGGCTTTGGCGTGCCGGAGGACGGCGCCGCCTCGGCGCGGCCCTGCGGCTTGATCGAACCGGTTGAGGTGGCATCGGGCATCGCGCCGAGCGCGGTGGCGCGCGATTCCAGCGTCAACTGCCGCTTCAGGATCTGGTCGAGCTTCTGGTCGAACTGCTCCTGGTCGAGCAGCTGGCGGCTGGTGGTGCGGTCGACCTTGGCGCGCAGCTCGGAGATGCGATCCTCATAGGCGTATTGCATCTCGGCCTGGCGTGCGATCAGCCGGGTCAGGACGTCGTCGCGGAACGCAAAATAGGTCGCGGTCGCCGCCGACCACATGCCGAGCAGGACCACGGTGCCGACCGCGATCCAGAACACGACCGGCCCGAACCGGACCTGCTTGCCGGCATGGACCAGCGTATAGCCCTCGCCGGAGGCCGCCACCGCAGCGGCTTGATGGGCGGCCGGCCGGCGCGCCGGTGCCCGGCCATGGTCCTGGGGATGATGGTGTTTCTGGTGTTCGTGGTGATGACCGGACCGGCTCGACATCGGTACTCCCGCGGCCGGTCGGACCAAGCTCCGTACGGCTAATTTGCGGGGCCGATTTGAGCCCGCCATGGTTAATTTTCAGGAAACGGAACCCTTCCCGTCAGAGTGAACGGGCGGCCTCCAATACCGCTTCGGCATGGCCGTCGACCTTCACATGGCGCCAGATGCGAGCGACTTTTCCATCGGAATCGACCAGAACCGTGGCGCGAATAATTCCCATGAAGGTCCTGCCATACATGGATTTTTCGCCCCAGGCGCCATACGCCTCCAGCATCTGATGGGCGCCGTCGGAGACCAGCGGCACCGACAGCTGGTGTTTGTTTCGAAATGACTCCTGCGCCTTAACCGTATCGGCTGATATGCCGACCACCTCGGTACCGGCAGCGGTGAAGTCGGCCTTGAGCCGGGTGAAGTCGATCGCCTCCCTGGTGCAGCCGGGGGTGTCGGCGCGGGGATAGAAGAACAGCACCAGCTTCTTGCCGGCGAAATCCTTCAGCGAAACGCTGCCCCCGCCGTCGCGCGGCAGGTCGAAGCCAGGTGCCGACGCGCCTTCGGCAAGTGTGACGGCGGACGACTTGGTCACGGTCTTGGTCACGGTCGCGGCCGGCTCCCGCTTTAACGGTTTCGATGCAGCCTTGTGCGAGGCTTTGCCTTGAACACCCGCTGCGGTCTTTTTCGTAGACGCCTTGTTAGTAGACGCCTTGGCCTTTGCTGTTTTGGCCGCAGGCTTTTTCGCAACCGTTATGCGGGTTTTCGCCGCGGACTTCCCAGTGCTTGCGCTTGCGGCGCGCGCAACCTTTGTTGCGACCCGCTTTCCGGTTGTGTTGGAGGATTTCTTGCGCGTTTTCTTGGACATACGCCTTCCTTTCGTCGCTTTCCGAAGCTCAACCATTGGGGTATTGCGGGTCTTATTCGCGGTGGCCGGATTCGCATCGGCCGCTGGGCAAGTTTGATGGCCACGGAGTATGGTGACAAGGAATTCGACGCGTAACCCGTCCGCTTGCTGAATTGGCTTTTGATTGGTTGGTTTGGTCCGTTCCGTGGGCCATCGGCGAGTAACATGATTAGGCGAGGATAGGCGGCGATGCCGGCACGGGAGCGCTCGATACGAATCGACGGGCGCCCTGATGGCGGCGAGCAGCTTCGCCGTCAGCACCGAGAGGCAATGGCAAGGAAAACGTCGCCGCAGGGTCCAAATCCGCGCGCCGGGGCTGACTTCTCGCAATGGGAAGACGACGCCGCGTGGGACGAGCAGGATGAGGCGGCGGGCAACCGTGCGCGGCAATTGCTGTCGCGTTCCAACACCAACCTGCATCGCTTCACCGATTTCTGTTCCGGCATGCAGCGCTGGCTGCATGGCGAGCGCTGGATCCGTCGCATCGGATTGGTCCTCGTCGTGCTGGTCGTGCTGTTCGCGACCTGCTTCGGCGCATTATGGTGGCGGCTCGGTGCAGGTCCGATCAATCTCGACCTGGCGACGCCCTGGCTGGCCGCGGCGATCGAGGAGAATATCGGCCACGGCAACACGGTCGAGGTCGGCGGAACCCAGATCGAGCGCGCCGGCAGGGTCAGGATCGCGGTGCGCATCCGCGACATCATCGTCCGCGACCGCGACCATGCGGTGGTTGCCAGCGCGCCGAAAGCCGAAGTGCGGTTGTCGGGCACGGCCCTGCTGATGGGCCAGTTGCGGGCGGAGAGCCTCAATCTGGTGGATGCGGAACTGTCGGTGCGCATTACGCCCGACGGCAATGTGACCGTGTCCGCCGGCGACACCGCAAAGCCGCTCGCCACCGGCGTTGCGTCCAAGCGGGAGGCGGGCCTGCCGCCGACATTCCCGCGTCCGGCACCCGCAGCGCCGCCGCCGGTGGCCTCGCCGCCGGTCGCGTCCGAGCCCTCGGCCGCCGCACCCGATTCGGCCCAGAGCGGGCTGCTTGCCGGCCTCGACTGGCTCGACAGCCTCAGCATGACCGGCCTCGACGGTCAGAACCTCAACGAGATCGGCCTGAAGAACGGCAATCTCGTCGTCGACGACCAGCAGCGCGGCAACAAATGGAGCTTCGAGAATATCAGCCTGAGCCTGCGGCGCCCGAGCGGCGGCGGCGTGGCGCTCAGCTTCGGCGAGGAGGGCGCAAAGCCCTGGTCGGTGCGCGTCCTGGTCGGACCGCAGCAGAACGGCGTGCGCTCGGTCGACATCAAGGCCGACAAGGTTTCCACGCGGAACATTCTGCTCGCGATGCGGACCAAGGATCTCACCTACACCGCCGACCTGCCGCTGTCGGGCGAGATGAAGGGCGAGCTCGGCCGCGACGGCCTGCCGACCTATTTCCGCGGCAAGATCAATGTCGGCGCCGGCAACATCATCGACACCGACACGCCCGACTACCCGATGCCGGTCGATTCGGCCGAGATGAGCGTCGAATGGGATTCGGGGCGGCGCGTGCTGCTGGCGCCGATCAAGATTGTCTCGGGCGCCAACCGCATCACGCTCCTCGGCCATCTTGAGCCGCCCAACGATAATGTCACCGACTGGCAGGCGGGATTGTCCGGCGGCACCATCGTGCTGGCCAGCGCCGACAAGAACGAACCGCCGCTGATCTTCAATCGCATCAACATCGGCTTCCGCTTCGACACCGAGAAGAAGCGCGTGCTGCTGACCCAGGCCGACATCTCCAATGGCGAGATCGGCGTCGCCGGCACCGGCAGCATCGACTATTCCGGCGAGCCGCGGTTGCAGCTCGGATTCGCCGGCACGCCGATGTCGGCCTCCGCGCTGAAGCGGATGTGGCCGATCATCATCGTGCCCGAGGTGCGCGAATGGGTGCTCGAGCGGATCGACCGCGGCACGCTCCAGCGCATCGACGTCGGCGTCAATTCACCGGTGCATAATCTGTCGCGCAAGGGCCCGCCGATCCCGGATGACGGTCTCTCGGTCAACATCGTCGCCTCTGGTGTCACGGTGCGCCCGGTGGATCAGATGCCGGCCGTGCATGATGCCGATCTGAAGGCCAGGGTGACCGGCCGCACCGCGACCGTGACCATCAACCAGGGCATCGCCGACACGCCGGCGGGCCGCAAGATCACGCTTTCGGATTTCACCTTCGAGGTGCCGGACATGGCACCGAAGCCGTCGCCATCGAAGGTCAAGTTCCGGGTCGACTGTCTGGTGCCGGCCGCCGCCGAGATCCTCGCGTCCGACCGGCTCAGCGATCTCTCCGGTCCGCCGATCGATCCCAACGCCAGCAAGGGCAACGTCACCGCGATAATCAATCTCGGCATGCCGGTGAAGGGCGAACTGACCAAGGCCGATACGACGTACTCGGTCGCTGCCGACATCACCGGCGTCGCCGTCGACAAACTGGTGATGAACCAGAAGCTCGAGGCCAACACGCTCAAGCTGGTGGCCAGCAACGCCGGCTTCCAGGTCAAGGGGGACGTCAAGATCAACGGGCAGGCGGCCTCGCTCGACTATCGCAAGCCGACCGACGGCGATGCCGACGTCAAGCTGCAGGCAACGCTTGACGATGCGAGCCGCGCGCGCCTTGGACTCGATCTCGGTCCTGCCGTCTCGGGTGCGATCCCGATCAAGCTGAACGGCAAGATCGGCAGCGGCGACAATCCGACCACCAAGATGGGCGTCGAGGCCGACCTGACCCAGCTCAAGCTCGACAACATCCTGCCCGGTTGGGTCAAGACGCAGGGCAGGGCCGGCAAGGCGACCTTCAACGTGGTGCCGAAGGGACAATCGACGCGGTTCGAGGACATCTCGATCGAAGGCGCCGGCGTTTCGATCAAGGGCGCGCTCGAGGTCGACCAGAACGGCGATCTCATGAATGCGAACTTCCCGACCTATGCGCCGTCGGAAGGTGACAAGACATCGCTGCGCGCCGATCGCGGGCCTGACGGCGTCATCAAGGTGACGATGCGCGGTGACGTGTTCGACGGCCGCGGCTTCCTGAAGTCGGCGATCTCCGGCCGCGACAGCGATCCCAAGAGCAAGACCAAGACCACCGATTTCGATGTCGATCTGAAGCTCGGCGCGGTGGCCGGCTTCAACGGCGAGGCGCTGCGCAGCGTCGATGCCAAGATCTCGCGCCGCAACGGGTTCTTCAAGGCCTTCACGCTGAGCGGCAAGGTCGGCCGCGATACGCCCGTCGCGGTCGATATGCGCGGACGCCAGCAGGGTCGCGAGGTGATCTACCTGCAGACCGGTGACGCCGGCGCGTTCCTGCGCTTCATAGACGCATATTCGAAGGTGGTCGGCGGCCAGCTCACGCTCGCGATGGAGCCGCCGATCCCCGAGCCGGGCCCGAGGGAAGGTCTCATCAACGTCACCGGCTTCTCTGTGAAGGGCGAAACCCAGCTCGACCGCGCCGTCGCCGGCGGGCCGGTCAGCACTCAGAACGGCATCGGGTTCGACGCGCTGCGCGCCGAGTTCACCCGCCAGAGCGGCCAGCTGTCGATCCGCAACGGCGTGGTCAAGGGACCGAGCATCGGCGCGACCATCGAAGGCAGCATCGATTATATCGGCAACCAGGTGCGGATGAACGGCACCTTCATTCCGATGTACGGCTTGAACAACATGTTCGGCCAGATCCCGTTCTTCGGGATATTCCTCGGCGCCGGCAGCAACGAAGGTCTGATCGGCGTGACCTATGAAGTGGTGGGAACACCGAGCGCGCCGGTGCTGCGCGTCAACCCGATCTCGGCGCTGGCGCCCGGCCTGACGCGCAAGATCTTCGAGTTCAAGCAATACGGCCCGAACGACCTGCCGACGACGAACAATTGAGACAAGCGTAATTGAGATCAGCGCTGATCAACGTCCGGTTTTGACCCTCGACAGAGGTCTAAGCTGAAATTTATTTGGTTCGGGAACATGCGCGGCGGGTTCCTGTCTGCAAGCATCCGGGGCGGGCCCCAGGTCTAGCCGCCCGCCATCGGGATGACGTTCGCGCAGGAACCTTGCTCCATCTGGGATGTTGGAGAGCAATTCAACAACTCAGGAGGAGCTCTCATGAGGACACTGTTATTGGCTGGTGTGCTGGCGGTTGCTGGTTTCGCTATGGCGACGCCGATCTCCATTGCACCCGCATCAGCTCAGGTTGCCGTTGATACGCCGCTCGGCGGCGTAAGAGTGGGTCCGGAGCACCGTTACTATCGAGACTATGATCGACGCGCTTATCGCGCGTACGATTATGATCGCGGATATCGCGGATGCCGCACCGTCACGATCGAGCGTGACGACGGTTCGGTCCGCAGGGTCCGTCGTTGCGACTAATAGTACCGGACTAGAGGATCGGCTCTCGCAACCAAGATATTGGGAGCCATCCACTCAAGGCCGCTTGAGTTGGCGGCCTCTTTCATTTCGCGACTGTCGCCTGTTGGTCCAAGGCCGACATGCATTCATCTCGGCTTCTGCGCCGCCTTCCGAGGGGAAGCGGGCACGCGCGTCCGAACTCAGCGCCGCAGCGCCGGTACCACAAGGAACGGGATCAGGCCGAGCACCACATTGACCAGCGCGAAGGCGAGTCCGCTGCCGATCATGATCGTGCCGACGCGGTCGGCTCGGAAGATTTTCAGCGCGGTCGCCGTGATCAGCGGGCCGCGCGAGCCGATCAAATGCACGCAGCTGCACGGAATGACTGATCAGTCCGAATTTGCTGGCTGGGTTTCGCGAATAGGATGAAACGGGTATTCTCGAACCAGGCGGGCAATTTCATCGGCTGGTGCGTTGAGCAGTTGCTCCTGCAGAGGCGTCAGCTGAATCGGGTCGCAAACGCCGATCACAGCGTCGACACGTCCATTGTAGAGGACCTTTCCGCCGTTTGGATCATCATAACTCCTTACCGGCCCACCCGTGTAGCGGTGCGCAGCAAAGGTGGTCAGCCCTTGGGGCCGCCACCGCGATACGGATCCACATCTGGTATCGCACCATCGGGAGAACACGATGAAAGCTTTTCGATCGCGAGTCGATCGCGGCATCTTTCCCCGCAAGACTTCAACGTCCTTGAGGACGATCAAGGACACGGGGGTCGAAGTTTTCCTTACATCGGACAGATCGCGCGTCCATGCGATGCGCCCGCGAAACACGAGCGGTGCCAAATTCGCCAGTGTTGCTCGCGCCTCGGCGTCCCGCCGCTGCCTTTGCTGATCGCCATCGGAGCGATCGAAGTTCCACCAGAACGCCTTGGCGCAGTCGAGCGCGCTCGCGCCCTTTGGAGATGCAAAGACAAAGGCACAGATCAAGAAGATGACAGAAGCAGCCGGGCGCATGCAGGACACAGTCAATTGCAATCTTCGATTGTTTTAGAGCGCCGGGAGTACCCAGGGCAAGTGCGTTGAGAGGGTCGGTCGAGAAGGCCGTGTAACATCTTGATGGATGGCGCCTGCTGACAGCCCACCGTCAGCCTGAGCTTCCTTGGGGCCACCCGCCCTGGGTCCGCCTAGCGCCGCAGCGCCGGCACCACCAGGAACGGGATCAGGCCGAGCACGACGTTGACGAGCGCGAAGGCGATCAGCGGGTTGTAGCTGTGGGTCCAGTCATGGATCAGGCCGCCGCCCCAGGAGCCGAGCGCGGAGCCGAGGCCGCTGCCGATCATGATCGTGCCGTAGATCGTGCCGACGCGCTCGCCGCGGAAGATCTTCAGCGCGGTCGCGGTGATCAGCGGGCCGCGCGAGCCGATCATGCTGCCGAAGCAGATCACGAAGCCGGTCAGCAGCCAGTAGTTCGGATACCATTGCAGCAGCCAGAGCAGGATGATGCCTGCTATCGAGACGCCGTAGCTGAACAGCACCGAGGGCCGGCGGCCGATGATGCCGTCGAGGGTGGACACGCCGAGCATGCCGACGAACAGCGCGACGCCGGAGAAGCCCCAGGCGGTGGCGGCCTGCAGCGGCGGAAAGCCGACGTCGATCAAATAGGCGACGATCTGCGCGGTCAGCGCATACATCGCGATCGCGGTGAAGAAGAAGGTCGAGAACAGCGCCCAGAAGGCGTGGTGGCGCATCGCGGCGAGCAATGTCCAGCCTTCCTCGGCGAGGCCTGGTTGCGCCTTCTTGACGATGTGCGGCGATCCGCCGGCGAGCAGCCGCCACGGCAGGAAGACCAGCGGCACAAGCAGGCAGAGCGCGCCGATGCCGAACACCCGATAGGCCTCGCGCCAGCCGATCCGGTCGATCAGCACCTGCGACAGCGGCAGCAGCACCAGGAGGCCGGCGCCGGTCGCCGAATACATGACGGCCATCGCCGTCGGCAGCCGCGGCCCGAACCAGCGGCCGAGCAGGATCGAGTTCGAGACGTTGCCGATCAGCGCGGTGCCGAAGCCGACGCAGAGGCCGACGCTGAGCTGGAATTGCCAGAGCTGCTCGGCGCGCGAGGCGATCAGGAATGCGCAGCCGAGCAGCGCCAGACCGAGTGCATAGACCACGCGCGGACCCGAGCGGTCGAACAGCCGTCCGACCAGCGGCGCTGTCAGGCCGCTGGCGAGCCAGGTCAGCGAATAGACCGACACGACGGAGGCGCGATCCCAGCCGAAATTTTCCGAGATCGGTTTGAGGAAGACCGTGAAGCTGTCGCTGAGGCCGCGCCCGAGCACCGACAGCACGAAGCAGAGCGCGAGCACATTGAGCGCGACGCGCGATTGTTTCGCCGGCGCAGCAAGCGTGTCGTTCGGAGGCGTGGTCTGATCCATCGAAAAGCAGGGAGCGCGCTTTCCGCACTCCCTACAACCGACAAATGCGAATGCGCCTATGCAGGCTTCAGCAGGACGTGGCGCTTCTTGCCGAGCGACAGTTTCACCACGCCTTCCGGCGTGAGATTGGCCGGCGTCAGCAGCATCTTCTCGTCGGTGACGGCAGCGTCGTTGACGCGCAGTCCGCCGCCCTTGATCTGCCGGCGGGCTTCGCCATTGGATGCGACGAGCTCGGCCTTGACGAAGGCGACGAGCACGCCGACGCCGGCTTCAAATTCGCCGCGCGGAATTTCCACCGTCGGCAAGGTTTCGGCCAGCGCACCTTCCTCGAAGGTGCGGCGCGCGGTCTCGGCGGCCTCAACGGCGGCGTCGCGGCCGTGGAGCAGGGCGGTTGCCTCGGTCGCCAGCACCTTCTTAGCTTCGTTGATCTCGCCGCCCGCCAGCGCCGCGAGCTTGTTGATCTCGCTGATCGGCAGGATGGTGAACAGCTTGAGGAACTTGACGACGTCGGCGTCCTCGACGTTGCGCCAGTACTGCCAGAAGTCGTACGGCGAGAACTGGTCGGCGTTGAGCCACACCGCACCCTTGGCGGTCTTGCCCATCTTGTCGCCGGAGGCGGTGGTCAGCAGCGGCGTGGTCAGCGCGAACAGTTGCGGCGTGCCCATGCGGCGGCCGAGATCGACGCCGTTGACGATGTTGCCCCACTGGTCCGAGCCGCCCATCTGCAAGCGGCAGCCGGCGCGGCGCGACAGCTCGACGAAGTCGTAGGCCTGGCAGACCATGTAATTGAACTCGATGAAGCTCATCTCCTGCTCGCGCTCGAGCCGGAGCCGTACCGAGTCCATCGTCAGCATGCGGTTGACCGAGAAGTGCCGGCCGATGTCGCGCAGCATCTCGATCCAGTTCAATTTCGTCAGCCACTCGGCGTTGTCGAGCATGATGGCGTTGGAATGCCCGTCGCCATAGCGCAGCACCTTGGCGAACACGCCGCGGATCGAGGCCTTGTTGGCTTCGATCTCCGCAACCGTGCGCATCGCGCGCGTCTCGTCCTTGCCGGAGGGGTCGCCGACCATCGTGGTGCCGCCACCCATCAGCGTGATCGGCTTGTTGCCGCTCTGCTGCAGCCAGTACAGCATCATCATGGTGAGGAAGTTGCCGATGTGCAGCGACGGCGCGGTGCAGTCATAGCCGACATAGGCGGTGGCCTCGCCCTTCGCGGCAAGCGCGTCGAGGCCCTCGAAATCGGAGCACTGGTGAACGAAGCCGCGTTCCTGTAGAGTGTTCAGGAAATCCGATTTAAATGCAGTCATTTGTCGGCGAGCCAGATCATTCTTGTTTTACGGTTTTTGCATCTATTTGCGGAACCCTGATGCTTGAGGCTGCCGCAGGCGGACGCGCAGTGGCATTATAGGATGTACTTGTTTGAGACAAGCCGGGGGTTCCCGGCTGGGGCGCTTCCAAGATGATGTTAACGGCACTCGGTCTGATGAGCGGGACCTCGCTCGACGGGGTCGACGTGGCACTGATCGAGACCGACGGCCGCCAGATCAAGGCCTTCGGGCCCACGGGCTATCGCCCCTATACGGACGGCGAGCGCAGCCTGCTGCGCCATGCGCTGACCGAGGCCGTTCATCTGTCGCAGCGCGACGCCCGGCCGGGGATTTTGCGGCAGGCCGAGCAGGCCGTGACCAGGGCCCATGCCGAGGCGGTCGCCGCCTTCACGGCGCAGAACCGGATCTTGGCCCAGGAAATCGATATCGTCGGGTTCCATGGCCAGACCGTGCTGCATCGCCCCGAGCGGAGGCTGACGGTCCAGATCGGCGATGCGCTGGCGCTCGCCAAGGCGATCCACATTCCGGTGATGCATGATTTCCGCGCTGCCGACGTCGAGGCCGGCGGGCAGGGCGCGCCGTTCGTGCCGGTCTACCACCGCGCGCTTGCCCAATCGCTGAACCGCGAGGGGCCGATCGTCGTGGTCAATATCGGTGGTGTTTCCAACATTACATATATCGATGGCCTTGACACACTGATCGCCTGCGACACCGGGCCGGGCAATGCGCTGCTTGACGACTTCATGTTCCGCCAGATGCATCAGCCGTTCGACACCGCGGGCAAGTTCGCGGCGCTCGGCAAACCGGACGAAGCCTGGATCGCACAGGCGCTCAAGCTGCCGTTCTTCTCGGTTCCGCCGCCGAAATCGCTCGACCGCAACGACTTTGCCGGCCTGAAGCTCGGCGCCGTGGCGCCGGCCGATGGCGCCGCGACGCTGACCGCGTTCACCGCGGCCGCGATCGCCCGGGTCGTCCCGCTGCTGCCGAAACGGCCGAAGAGCTGGATCATCTGCGGCGGCGGCGCCTCCAACCTGACGATGCTGCGGATGCTGCGCGAGCGCCTGGCGCCGGCGACCGTCGAGCCCGCCGAGGCGCTCGGTTGGGCCGCGGACGCGATCGAGGCGCAGGCGTTCGGCTTCCTCGCTGCGCGCGGCATGAAGGGCCTGCCGCTGAGCTACCCCGCCACCACGGGGGTGCCGATCCCGATGACCGGGGGCATCATCGCGCGACCGTGATTTAGATGCAAATGCATCTACCTTGACAGTTCCATGCCGCTGCATTTAATTCGATGCAGTTGCATTGAACGCGAGGTTCGTCATGGCCGCCCTGAAGTTGATCAGCCACAAGCTCTGTCCCTATGTGCAACGCGCGGTGATCGCGCTGCACGAGAAGGGCGTGCCGTTCGAGCGGATCGACATCGATCTCGCCAACAAGCCCGACTGGTTCCTGAAGATCTCGCCGCTCGGCAAGGTGCCGGTGCTGGTCGTGACCGGTGACGACGGCAAGGAGGTCGCGCTGTTCGAGAGCAACGTGATCTGCGAGTACATCGAGGAGACGCAGGCTGGCGCCAAGCTGCATCCACACGACGCGCTCACCCGCGCCGAGCATCGCGCCTGGATGGAGTTCGGCTCGGCCATTCTCGGCGACCTCTGGGGGCTCGAGACCGCAACCGATGCCGCGGCCTTCGAGAGCAAGCGGCAGGCGGTCGCCGCAAAATTCGCGCGCGTCGAGGCTGCGCTCGGCGCGGGGCCGTTCTTCGCAGGTGAGAGGTTCAGCCTGGTCGATGCGGTGTTCGCGCCGATCTTTCGCTATTTCGATCTGTTCGACCAACTGACCGACCTTGCGGTGTTCACCCACACGCCGAAGGTGCGTGCGTGGCGCAGCGCGCTGGCGCAGCAGCCGAGCGTGCGCAGTGCGGTGTCACCGGATTATCCCGCGCTGCTGCACGCGTTCCTGGTCGGCCACCGCGCGCACATGCTGAAGCTTGCTGCGTAAGCCATGTCGCACTCGGTTGCCTGGATCGCGCTCGTCGTCGCCGGTCTTCTCGACGTCGGCTGGGCGATCTCGATGAAATATGCCGAAGGCTATACGCGGCTCGGCTGGACGCTGGTCTCGCTGCTGCTGCTCGCGGCCTTCGTGTTCCTGCTCGGACGCGCGCTGCAGGTGCTCGGCGTCGGCGTCGCCTACACGGTGTGGACCGGCATCGGCGCGGCCGGCACGCTGACCATGGGCGTGCTGCTGTTCAACGAGGCGCTGAATCCGATGAAGGTTGCCGGGATCGCGTTCGTGCTGATCGGCATCGCGGCGCTGAAGCTGGCGCCGGAGTAAGGGATGCGTAGTCCGGATGAAGCGAAGCGCAATCCGGGGTTCTTATCCGCGGTGAGAGTAGTCCCGGATTTCGCTTCGCTGCATCCGGGCTACAAAATCCGCGGCGCTCAGTGTGAGTCCTACTTCGTAGGATGGGTGGAGCGCAGCGATACCCATCAACTTGGTGCCGCGTGGCGCGATGATGGTATCGCTTCGCTCCACCCATCCTTGTAATAGCGCGATCGGTTATCGTCGGAGCATTCCGAGAGGAATGGCCTGTC
>NZ_JASGSR010000016.1:0-100030 GCF_040446015.1 Bradyrhizobium sp. INPA03-11B | reverse complement strand
CGATTCCGGCGTGGTGCCCGTCATCAACACCGGCATCGCGCATCGCGAGCCCGGCATCGGCCAGGTCGGTGCCGGCGTCGTCAAGGCGCCGCTAGCGTGCTTCCAGCAGGCGATCGTCGCGATCGCCAAGGATTTGGGTGTGTCATGAACGTCGTCGTCCTGAACGAGGTCCGCAAGGGATTCTATCTCGACTCGGTCGCGTTGATGCGGCTGTCGCGCGAGGTGGCCGGCTCGCCCGGCGTGATCGAGGCGGCGTTGATGATGGGAACGCCGTCGAACGCGGCGATCATGCGCAATGCGGGGTTGCTGGAGGAGGCCACTGCGGTAAAGGGCAACGACCTCGTGATCGCGGTCAAGGCCGAGTCCGAGTCCGCCGCGCGCGAAGCCCTCGACAATGCGATCAAGTCGCTCGACAAGCCGAAGACCCAGGGCGAGACGCAGGCCGCCTGGCGGCCGCACTCGATTGCCGCCGCGGTCAAGGCCAGGCCGGAGATCAATCTTGCGCTGATCTCCGTGCCCGGCGAGTTCGCCGCCGCGGAGGCTCGCAAGGCGCTCAATCGTGGCCTGCACGTGCTGATGTTCAGCGACAACGTGTCCCTCGAGGACGAGCTGTCGCTCAAGCAGCAGGCGCGGGCGGCCGGCCTGCTGATGATGGGACCGGATTGCGGAACGGCCGTGATCGGCGGCGCGCCGCTGGCGTTCGCCAACAAGCTCACGCGCGGCAGGATCGGCATCATCGGCGCGTCGGGGACCGGAACGCAGGAGATCTCGTGCCTGATCTCGGAAGCCGGCGCGGGGATCTCCCACGCCATCGGGGTCGGCGGGCGCGATCTGAAGAAGGATATCGGCGGCATCACCACGCTGATGGCGATCGATGCATTCGATGCCGATCCGGAAACCGACCACGTGGTGCTGATCTCGAAGCCGCCGCATCCCGATGTCGCCAAGGCCGTCCTCGAGCGGATCGGCAGAAGCACGAAGTCGTACACCGTGTGCTTCATCGGTGCGTCGGAGGTCCAGCTCCCGCCGAACGCCCGCTTCTCGCCGACGCTGAAAGGCGCCGCGGAGCTGGCGCTGGGACACAAGCAGATCGGCGCAGGCTTCGACGCGAACGCTGTCGCGTCAGGGCTTCCCCGCAACGGTCGGGGCGGCATCGAGGGCTTGTTCGCCGGCGGTACGTTGTGCGCCGAAGCCCAGGTGATCCTCGCTGCTGCGGGCCGGAAGGTGGCGTCGAACGCCGCGATCCCCGGCGCGCTCAAGCTCGGCGTCGAGCCGAGTGGCGGACGGGATCGCCTGATCGACCTCGGCGACGATGAATACACCCGCGGCCGGCCGCATCCGATGATCGATCCGTCGGTGCGTGACGATGCGCTGCGCGCCGCGCTCAAGAACCGCGATCTCTCGGTGATCCTGCTCGATCTCGTGCTCGGCTATGGCGCACACGCCGATCCCGCCGAGCATCTGACCAGGATCGTCGCCGATCGCGGGCGGGATGCGCCGGCCTTGGTCGCATCCGTCGTCGGCACGGAGCAGGATCCGCAAGGGCGCTCCGCGCAGGTCAGGAAACTCGAGCAGGCCGGAATCCTCGTTGCTCCGTCGAATGCGCAGGCCTGCGAGCTTGCGGTCGCCATCGTCCAGAATGCCGGGAGGTAAGGAAATGCGTACACTCAATGACGTGCCGCGTCGCCTGGTGGTCGCGATCGGCGGCAATGCGGTTCACCCCGAGGATATCAGGGGCACCTCCCAGGAGCAGAAGTCGGTCGCGCAGATCACCGCGGAGGCGCTGTTGCCGCTGGCGCAGCTCGACAACGAGCTGGTCATCACCCATGGCAACGGCCCGGTGGTCGGCAAGATCATGATGCGCCAGATGCTGACGATGAGCCGGATTCCGCCGATGGACATGGATATCTGCGTCGCGCACAGCCAGGGCGGCATCGGCTATCTCCTGATGCAGGCGATCGAGAATGCGCTGCGCGAACGGGGTAACCAGCGGCATGTGGCAAGCCTGCTGACCCAGGTCGAGGTGGACAGGGACGATCCCGCGTTCAAGAATCCGACCAAGTTCGTCGGACCGTTCTTCTCCGAGGACGAGGCCAAGAAGATCAGCGCCGAGCTCAATTGGGCGATGCGTGAGGATTCCGGGCGCGGCTGGCGTCATGTCGTGCCGTCGCCGAAGCCCAAGCACGTCTGCGACATCTCGCTGGTCGACGCATTGGTCAAGCGAGGGACGATCGTCATCGCGGGAGGCGGCGGCGGCGTTCCCGTGGTCCGTGATGCGAAGGGCGTGCGCACCGGCGTGCCGGCGGTGATCGACAAGGATCTGACATCCGCTCACATCGCGAATGTGCTGGGCATCGAAGAGTTGCTGATCCTGACCGCGGTCCCGCGCGTCGCGGTGAATTTCGGCAAGCCGAACAAGCGGGACCTGGATCAGGTCAGCCTCGAGGAGATCAAGGCTTACCACCGCGAAGGACATTTTCCTCCCGGAAGCATGGGACCCAAGGTCGATGCGGCGATCCGGTTTCTCGAGGGCGGTGGCAAGCGGGCGATCATCAGTCACCTCGATTGCGCCATGGCGGCGCTGCGGGGCGAGACCGGGACGCACGTCGTTCAATAACCACGGGGATTGGCGCATCGGCGGGATATCCAGCCGCGCCAATCCGTACCGAGTGTCGAGCAAGACAGCGGTTCGACCTTCATGACCGCAATGACGCCCGCGCTCACCGAGCAGAAGCAGTTGAGACGCCGGATCGGCGCCTCGACCGATCAGGCAATCGAGCTGGCCGCCGGCTGAAGCTCAAGCACAAGACCAACAAGCAGCCTGCGGGATTCAAGGGAACGACAGGGCCATGGCCATCCAATCCAGCATTAAGGCGAACCTGTACAAGGATTCCGTGTCGTTGATGCGGATCTCGCAGGTCACGGTTGCGCGGACCGGCGTGCAGCGGGTCACGCTGCTGATGGGAACGCGCAGCAACAAGGAATTCCTGCAGCAGGCCGGGCTGATGAGTCCGGCGCTCGAGGGCGCCAGGCCTGGCGATATCATGATCGTTGTGGCGGACGATGCGCCGGAAAAGCGCGCAGCCGCGGAGCAGGAGATCCACTCCCTGATCGTCGGCGAAGAGCCGAAGGGCGGATCGGCCGAAGCGGCCGCGGAAGCGGCGCCGCGCTCGATCTCCCGCGGCGTCGCGATTGCCGATCATGCCGACCTCGCATTGATCTCGGTGCCGGGCCCCTACGCCGCGGCCGAAGCGTTGAAGGCGCTGCGGCGGGGTCTGAACGTGTTGCTGTTCAGCGACAACGTGCCGATCGAACAGGAGCAGGCCATCAAGCGCGTCGCGGCGCAAAAGGGTCTGCTGGTGATGGGCCCGGATTGCGGCACCGCGATCATCAACGGCGTGCCGCTCGGATTTGCCAACGTCGTTCGGCGGGGCCCGATCGGGCTCGTCGGCGCATCGGGCACCGGTCTGCAGGAAGTGATGTGCCAGATCCATCGTCATGGCCTGGGCATCTCGCAGGCCATCGGCACCGGCAGCCACGACGTATCGAGCGAGGTCGGCGGCATCACGATGTTGCAGGGCCTGGATCTGTTGGCCGCGGATGCGCAGACAAAGGTTGTCGCCATCGTCTCCAAGCCCCCTGCACGCGATGTGCAAAAGCGGGTGATCGAGCGCGCCGGCGCGATCGGAAAGCCGGTCGTGATCTGCTTCCTCGGTGGCGAGCCGGCCGCATCGGCCGGCAACGTTCACCGCACGTCGTCGCTCGAGGAGACGGCGCGGCAGGCCGTCGCGCTTGCGGGAGCGCGCCAACCCGGGAGTGACGAGCAGTCGATCGAGGCGTTGGCGACGCGGATTTGTGCGTCGCTGGCGCCGACGCAGCGCTATCTGCGCGGGCTCTACTCCGGCGGCACGTTCTGCTCGGAAGCCCAGACCATTTGGCGCGCGGCGGGCATTCGTGCCCGGTCGAACGCGCCGCTAGCCGAGGCGGACCGTCTGGCCGATGTGGAAGCGAGCCAAGGACACACCGCGATCGATCTCGGCAGTGATGAATTCACGGTGGGCCGTCCGCATCCGATGATCGATTATGGCGTGCGGGTCGAACGGCTACTGAAGGAAGCGGACGATCCGACAGTTGCCTGCATCGTCCTGGACGTCGTACTCGGCTACGGCAGCCATCCCAATCCGGCAGAGATCCTGGCTCCGGCGATCCGCCGGGCGAAGGCCGCCGCGCCCGGGCAGGGGCGGGAGCTTCCGGTGATCTGCTTCGTCTGCGGCACGGATGCGGATCCGCAGGCCTACGAGACCCAGAAAGCCATGCTGGCGGACGCCGGCGCGGAGCTTGTCGGCAGCAGTACGGGCGCAGCCCGTGCCGCGCAAGCCATCGCGAGCCGCATGGAAGCGGACGACAACGCCACGGGGCGTCGCGTGATGCAAGGTGGAGAACGATGATGAACGCAGCCCCTTCCGCGCTCCAGAACAAGACATCCGTCATCAGCCTCGGCGCCTCCGACCTCGATCGCGGCGTCGAAAGCAGCGGTGCGCCGCTGGTGCGTCTGCAGTGGCAGCCGGTCGGCGACGGAAGTCCCGAGGTCGCCTGGAGCCTCGCGCAGCTGGTTAGCGATACCACAGATGCCGATTGCCTGGGATCGCGGATCGATCGCGCCAATGCCGAAGTGCTTGAGCGTATCCTGACCGCGCAGCCGGTATGGGTCGACATCGCGGCACATGCATCCGAGGTCTGGCCGGACATGGGCCGGACGCTGCTCCATGCCGGTCCGCCGATCGCCTTGAACGACATGTGCGGCCCGATGAAGGGCGCGGTGGTCGGCGCAATCCTCTACGAGAACTGGGCGACGACCCCGCGAGAGGCCGAGCAACTCGCCGCGTCCGGCGGCATCCGCTTCGCGCCGTGCCATGAATTCGGCGCGGTCGGGCCGATGACCGGGATCATCTCGCCCTCGATGCCGCTCTTTGTGGTGCAGAACAAGACCTCCGGCAACCGCGCCTATGCGCCGATGATGGAATCCGGCGGCGCCAAGACGTTGCGTTTCGGCGCATTCGCGCCCGAGGTGATCGAAGGGCTCAAGCTCATCGAGACTGTGCTGGCGCCATGTCTGAAGGCCGCGGTCGCCGGCATCGACGGCGGGTTGCCGTTGAAGCCGCTGATGTCGCAGTCGCTGCACATGGGCGACGACGTCCACAACCGCAACACGGCTGCAACCCTGCTGCTGTATCGCGCCGTCACGGAATCGCTGCTCAAGTCCTCGATCTCGCGCGATCTGGTTCACGAGACGCTGCGGACGATCGGGGCCGACGACATGTTCTTCCTGAGCCTTTCGATGGCGGCGTGCAAGGCGACCATGGATGCGGCGCATGGCGTGCCGTTCAGCAGCATCGTCACGGCGATGGCGCGCAACGGGGTAAATGTCGGCATCAGGGTCAGCGGACTGGACGGGCAATGGTTCGTCGGTCCGGCCGACATCCCGGTCGGCCTGTTCCTGCCCGGTTTCAGCGAGGCCGATGCCAATCCCGATATCGGCGACAGCGCGATCACCGAGACCGCGGGGCTCGGCGCGTTTGCGATGGCCGCGGCTCCCGCGATGGTGCAGTTCGTCGGCGGCACGCCGCAGGACGCCCTGCGTTATTCGCGCGAGATGGCGCACGTCACCATCGGCCGCAATCCAGGCTTCACTTTGCCGATGCTCGACTTTATCGGAGCTCCGGTCGGCATCGACGTCCGCAAGGTCGTGGACGAGAGCATGCGGCCGGTCATCAACACCGCAACGGCGCACAAGGAGCCGGGCATGGGGATCATCGGCGCCGGCGTCGTACAGGCCCCGATGAAGTGCTTCGTCGATGCCGTCGGCGCGCTGGCGGCGGCGGCCGCGAGGTGACGCTGCTTCGATTCTAAGGACGACGGCGCGGCCGCGCCGCCGATACAGAAAATGCCGCAACAAAGAGTGCGGCGACACCGGGAACGAACAGGAGGAAACACATGAACGCTACCCGTCGTGCATTTCTGCAAACTGGCCTGCTCTCGGCAGCCTTTATCGGTTCATCTGGCCGGCTCGCCTTCGCCGAAGATGCGGCGAAGCCGCTTCGCATCGGCATTCTCATTCCGGGGTCGCGGGCCGACCATGGCTGGATGGAGTCGGCCTACAACGGCATGAAGGCGGCCGAGCAGCGTCACGGCAACAAGGTCGTGATCACCTCGATCGAGAACGTCAAGTTCGCCGACATGGAGCAGGCGCTCGTCACGCTCGCGACCAAGAACGACATGGTGATCGGCGCCGCGGGGCAGACCCAGGCATCGGTGCTCAAGGTCGCCAAGCGCTTCCCGAAGGTGAAGTTCTCCATCGTCGGCCCGACCGGACAGCCGACCGAAAACGTCGCGCAATACGACGTGCTGCAGGCACAGATCGGCTTCATTGCCGGCGCGGTCGCCGCGATGATGTCGAAGAACGGCGCGGTGAGCTATGTCGGCGGCCTTGAAATTCCGGCCATCGTCAACACCGGAACGGAATTTACGAACGGCGCCAAGTACGTCAAGCCGGATACCAAATGCTTCGTGACCTACACCGGCGACTTTGACGATGTCGCCAAGGCGAAGGAAGCAACCCTTGCCGCGATCGCGCAGGGCGCCGACGTCCACTACAACATCCTCAATCTCGGCGTGCGCGGCATGGAGCAGGCGGCGCGCGAGAAAGGCACCAAGATGATCGGGAGCTATACCAATTACTGCTCCGACAACAACCCGCTCTACATCGCCTACACGGTGAGCGGCATCGGGTTCATGGTCGAATATGCCATCGACCAGGCCGTCGCCGGAACGTGGCACCCGGAATACAAGCAGTTCGGCCTCGCCATGGGGCCCCGTTCGGCGGACATCGAGATCTGCTCCGGGGCAACGCCCGAGATCCAGGCCAAGATCAAGGAGCTGAAGGACGACCTGCTGTCGAACAAGATCAAAGTCAAGGTAGGCTGACCGTGGCTGTTCTCGAACTGTCTGGCTTGACCAAGCGCTTCGGGGCTTTCACCGCGCTCGACGACATTTCGCTGCAGATCGAGCGCGGCGAGGTGCACTGCCTGCTTGGCGAGAACGGCGCCGGCAAATCGACATTGTGCAACCTGGTGTTCGGGGTGCACCGGCCGGATGCCGGCACGATGACGCTGGGCGGAGAGCCGTTCCACCCCCGCGGCCCGGCGGAAGCGCTGCAGCGCGGTGTCGTGATGGTGCACCAGCATTTCAGCCTGGTGCCCAACATGAGCGTGGCCGAGAACCTGATGCTCGGCCGCGCCAGCGCGGTGCTGAAGCCGCAGGACATCATCGTGCGGATGGAGCAGCTCGCGGCGGAGTACGGGCTCGAGATCGATCCCGAGGCGCGGATCGAGGACCTCTCGGTCGGCGAGCGGCAGCGGGTCGAGATCATCAAGTGCCTGCTCGGTGATCCGCAACTGCTCGTGCTCGACGAGCCGACGGCCGTGCTGCAGCCGGACGAAATCGACGCGCTGCTGGCGATCTGCCGCCAGGTCGCGCTGCGCGGAAAATCCGTGATCCTGGTGACGCACAAGCTCGGCGAAATCAGCCGCGTCGCCGATCGCACAACGGTGCTGCGGCAGGGCCGCATCATCGAGACCGTCGCGATGGAGGGCGCCGACATCCGGTCGCTGGTGCGGTCCATGGTCGGCCGGGATGTGCAGTCGGCAGGCTCGGTGCTGGCCGCGGCGGTCGATATTGAAGGCAAGACGCCGGCGAAACCCTCAAGCGCTGCTGATCCGGCGTCGCCGGGTGAGGCGGTGCTCGAGATATCGGACCTCGTGTACCGCGACCCGCATGGCGTGCCGAGGCTCGACGGTTTGAGCCTCACGGTCGGCACCGGCGAGATCGTCGGGATCGCGGGCGTCGAGGGCAACGGCCAGACCGAGCTCGGGCTGATCCTGGCAGGTCTCGCCGCGCCGAGCGCGGGTGCGATCGTCGTCGGCGGGACACAGGTTGGTGGCTGCACGCCGCAGGGGATCACGGATGCGGGCGTCGGCATCGTTCCCGAGGATCGCCATGCGGTTGCCTGCATCAAGGAATTGTCGGTGGCCGAGAACCTTTTTCTCGGCGCGATCGGAAAGTTCAGCCGCTTCGGCCTGCTCGACAAGTCGGCGCGGCGCAAGGCGGCGGAGGCGATGATGCGTGACTTCGACGTGCGAGCGAGCAGCCCGGATGTTTCGATGGCGAGCCTTTCCGGCGGCAATCAGCAGAAGGCGGTGCTTGCACGCGAGCTCTCGCTTGATCCGCTGGTGTTCCTGCTCGCAGCGCAGCCGACGCGCGGGCTCGACGTCGGTGCGATCGAGGCCGTCTACAACCGCATCCGGGCCGCGCGCGATGACGGCCTCGGGGTGCTTCTGATCTCCAGCGAGCTCGAGGAGCTGATGGCGGTGTCGGATCGGATCGCGGTGATCTACCGCGGCAAGCTGGTTGGCGAGCTCGCGGCCGGATCGTTCAGCCGTGAGGCGATCGGAGCGATGATGTCGGGGCACGCACATGTCTAGGTTGGCCATGGTCATGAAGAATCCGAAGCTCGCGCGGGTCGCGCAGGGCGCGAGACTCGAGCTCGTGCCGTTGCAGGTCCTGGTGCCGGTGGTATCGACCATTATCGCGCTTGGGATCGGCCTCCTCATCATCGCAGCGACAGGTGCTTCGGTCGTCGAGGCGATCGAAGCGTTCTGGGACGGCATGGCGGGGAGCGATTTCAACATCGGCGCGTCGATCAATCGCGCCATCAGCCTCGCGCTGGTCGGTCTCGGCTTCATCTTCGCCAGCCGCGCCAACCTGACCAATGTGGGAGGCGAGGGGCAGATCGCGATGGGCGGCATGTTCGCAACCGCTGCGGCTCTGCATGGCGCCGGCGGCCTGCCGCTGGGACTGGCGTTCATCGTGCCGCTCGCCGTCGGAACCCTCGCTGGTGCCCTCTGGGGCGGCCTTGCGGGCGTTCTCAAGGCGGCACGCGGCACCAACGAGGTGATAAGCACATTATTGTTGAGCTTCATCGCACTGCCGCTGGTGTACTGGTCCGTCGAGTCCTTCCACCTGCTACGCAAGCCGATCAGCGATGTGTCGTCGCTGCCGGAATCGGCGGAGATTCCGGATTCGACCAAGCTGCCGCTGCTGTTCCCGGACAATGGATCTCCGCTCCATATCGGATTGCTGATTGCGGCGATTGCGGTCGTCGTGGTGTGGCTGGTGCTCAAGCACAGCTCGCTCGGCCTGCGGCTGCGCGCCGTCGGCCTGAATACGATGGCCTCCCGCCGCGCGGGGATGCGGACGAGCTTCTATGTGATCCTGGCCATGACGGTATCCGGTGGTCTGGGCGGTCTCGGCGGCGCGATCATGATCCTCGGCCAGCAATTCTATCTGACGAGCGATTTCTCGTCGGGTTACGGATTTGACGGCCTGGTCGTCGGCCTGCTGTCGCGCGGTTCGGCCGTCGGTGTCGTGATCGGCGCATTGCTGTTCGGATTCCTGCGATCGGGATCGATCAACATGGAGATCTCGGCGCACGTCCCGTCGGCCGTCGTGCTGATCTGCCAGGGCCTGATCGTCATTGTCATTGCAGGTTCAGCGATCCTCACCAACCGAAAGGTGACCCGATGATTGACGAACAAATGGCCGTGTTCATCGGCTCCGGACTTCGCCTCGCGGTCCCGATCATTTTCGCCGCAACAGGCGAGATGCTGAGCGAGCGCGCCGGCGTGCTCAATCTCAGCCTCGACGGCATGATGCTGATGTCGGCGTTCACGGCGGCGCTGGCATCGTGGGCGACCGGCTCGCCCCTTATTGGCGTCGCGGCCGGCGTGCTGGTCGCGACCGCGGTTGCCGCGGTCCAGGCCGTGCTGAGCGTGACGTTGCGCGCCAATCAACTGGTGGTCGGAATCGGGTTCAACATCCTGGCGTTGGGAACAACGACATTTCTCTACCGCGAGATATTCGGGCCGCTGTCGCGCGATCCGATTCCCGGCTTCGCGCAGCTCAATCTGCCGTGGCTCGCGCATATCCCGGTGATCGGTCCGGCCTTGGCGAACCAGACCGGCCTTGCCTATGTCAGCATCCTGATGGTGGTCGTGACCTGGTTGATCCTGAAGTACACCTCCTTCGGGCTGGCGGTGCGGGCGGTCGGCGAGGATCCGCGCGCCGCTGACAAGGCCGGCATCAGCGTGGCGAGGACCCGCTATCTCGGTGTGCTCTATGCCGGCATCCTGGCGGGCCTCGGCGGCGCTTTCATGTCGGTTGCGGACAGCAATACGTTCACCGAGAACATGACCAAGGGCGCAGGGTATCTCGCGATCACGGCCGTGATCTTCGGCGGCTGGAATCCCTGGTACACGCTGGCAGCCTGCCTGCTGTTCGGCTTTGCGACCGCGCTGCAATTCCTGGTGCCGGCGCTGCAACTCGATGTGCCGGTCGCGCTGCTGTTGTTGCTGCCGTATCTGCTGGCGCTGGTCGCCATCGCGGGCTTCGTCGGAAAGAGCAGACAGCCCTCGGCGCTGACCATTCCGTTCGAACGAGGCGGCTGATCGCAACAGACTTCAAGAAAGCATAAGCAAGGGAGGAAAGTCCGATGACGAGTTCCACGTTCGCGAAAGCCGCGGAGTCCGCTGCGTCCAGCGCCGCCAATCCTCTTGGGTCCGCTCCCGGTTACAAATGGCTGGTCGACGACAACAACGTCAACATGGCGATGGCGCCGCCGCCACCCAGGGTGGTGACGATCGACGCGCAGCCTCAGACGGTGACGATCGACCTGCACCGCACCGCCCTCATCGTCGTCGACATGCAGAACGACTTCTGCGCCAAGGGCGGATGGGTCGACCATCTCGGCCTCGACCACACGCCGGACCGGGCGCCGATCGAGCCGCTGCAAAGGCTGCTACCGGTGTTGAGGAATGCCGGCGTGCACGTCATCTGGCTGAACTGGGGCAATCGGCCTGATCTCAAGAACATGGCGCCCAACCAGCTCCATCTGTACAAGCCGAAGGGCACAGGCATCGGTCTTGGCGAGCCGTTACCGGGCAGCGGCGCGCGCGTGCTGCAGAAGGACAGCTGGGCCGCGGCCGTTGTCGATGAACTGAAACAGGAGCCCGAGGACATTCACGTCGACAAATACCGGATCAGCGGCTTCTGGGACACGCCGCTGGACAGCATTCTGCGCAACCTCGGCACCAAGACCATCCTGTTTGCCGGCGTCAACACTGATCAATGCGTGCTGCATTCGCTCACCGACGCGAATTTCCTGGGCTATGGCTGCCTGCTGGTCGAGGACTGCTGCGCGACGACGTCGCCGGGCTTCTGCGTTGAAGCGACCCTGTTCAACGTCAAGAAATGCTTTGGCTTCGTGACGCATTCGTCTGACGTCATCGGTGCCGTTCAGGAGCACATCCAGCAGCAACGGTGACATCCCGTGGAAGCCGCGGCTTGGTGATCCCGGCAGGCGTGCACACGCTAGGTTTGCGAAGCCGCGTTCGATTCCTGTCCGCCCGATCCCAGGTGTGGCTCCGTCCCAGCCAGCAGCCGATGAATGTTGGCGCGATGGCGCACGATCACGTAAAGGCCACCTGCGATGACCAGCAGCCGATATGGCAACGGCTGTTCCATGGCGCAGACCAGTGCGATCGCAGCGAGCGCCGCCGACATCGAACTCAGGGACACAATCCGGGAAATTGCCAGCACAACGCCAAAGACGAGGGCGGCACCTAGACCGACCGGCCAGGACATCGCCAGCAACACACCGAGCCCCGCCGCCGCGGATTTGCCGCCGGTAAAATTCAGCCAGATCGAGCGGCTGTGTCCCAACAGCACGGCAAGTCCGGCCAGGCAGACCGCCCAAGGCAGCAAGGTTTGCTGGTCAACGGCTGTCGGTGGCGTGACCGACGGCAATGTATAGAGCCAGGGATAAAACCAGCGGGCAAACGCGATCGCAGCCGCGCCTTTCAGCACATCCACCAGCAGGACCGCCAAGGCAGGCCACTTGCCGAGGGTTCGCAAGACGTTGGTTGCACCGGTGGATCTGGAGCCGTGCTGGCGGATGTCGATGCTCTTGAGCAGTTTCCCTGCCAGATAGCCCGCGGGCGTAGCACCGAAGAGATAAGCGGCCGCCAATCCGGCCAAGCTTGCTATCCAGAAAATCATCGGCGTCCCCTCCATGCCGCAGTGTCAGCCAAGCGTCATCCGGAGTCTACCTCCATCCGGCGGCCGAAACCGTCGATACGAGAGATGGATTCCCTTACCCGCTTCAATCCCCTTTGGAATAGGCTGGCCGCGCGATAGATACCGCGATTGACAGGCCGATCGATCGGCCATGCTGTCGCGACGGAGACAGGACACGGAATGACGACAAGCTCCATCGAGATACGACGCCTCTTGCCCGCGGACGCCACGCTTTATCGCGACATCCGTCTCGAGGCGCTGCGCTTGAGCCCCGAAGCGTTCGGCAGCGCATATGAGACGGAGAGCGTCCATCCCGTCGGATGGTTCGCGGAGAGACTGGTGCATGGGGCGGTGATCCTCGGGGCGTTTCGGGACGGCGAACTCGCCGGCATCCTCGGCTTCGTCGTCGAGCAGGGGCCGAAGCGCCAGCACAAGGGCGCACTGGTCGGGATGTATGTGCGGCAGCAGGGGCGGCGCGGAGGGATCGGCCGGCGGCTGGTCGAAGCCGCGCTCGAGCTCGCTGCACAATCGGTCGAGTTGGTGCAGCTCGTCGTGGTGAAGGGCAACGAGCCGGCCGTTCGGCTCTATCAGAGCATGGGGTTTGTCGAGTACGGGCTGGAGCGGCACGCGCTGAAGATCGACGGCCGCTACCATGACGACATCCTGATGGCGAAGGATCTGGTCGGGCGGAGCTGACGGCCGCAAATCAAGCGACACATTTCCGGCGGGCGATCGCGCTAGGTAGGGGCGCAGCCGAGAAACGCCCACCCGCTCACCGCATCGCCAGGACGTCGCCATGCCGAAGATCGATCTGACAAAAGTGCCGGAACGCAAGGGGACCGGCTATCCGGCCGAATTCGCCGCGTCATGTGCCGAGCGGGTGCGGCAGCGCCTCGGTGAGGCCGGCGGGCTCGGCGATTTCGGCGTCAACCTGATGCGATTGCCGCCGGGCAATTGGTCGAGCCAGCGCCACTGGCATTCCGACGAAGACGAATTCGTCTATGTGCTGGCGGGCGAAGTGGTGCTGATCGAGGACGGCGGCGAGACGGTGCTGCGCGCCGGCGATTGCGCGGCGTTTCCGAAAAATTCCGGCAACGGGCATCACATGATCAACAGGTCGCAGATGACGGCGACCTATCTCGAGGTCGGCTCGCGCTCGCGAGCCGACGTCATCACCTGCTCCGACATCGACATGATGAGCCCGAGCTCCGACGGCCGCTTCCTGCATAAGGACGGCCGGCCCTACGAGTAGACCTGAACCGCAAACCGGCGCGAAATCCGGCGTTGCGGATTGGCCCGCGAAGGACCAATCTTCAGCTGAGGGAGCATCGGTCGCGTGCCATGGCGGAATGGTATTTCATCTGGATCGACGGTCCGCGCGGGCCTGAGCCGCAGAAATGGTCGTCGGACGCGCTGTGGGGGCAGCTTGCGCGCCAGGACATCATCGTTCGTTTTCCCCTGAGCGACCGCGAAGCGGGGTTGTCGCTCGATCAGCTGGCGAGGCTGCATCCGGTGCCGCAGTGAGTTGCGCTGCCGGAGAGCGCGGCAGCCTCACACCACGAGCCGTCCTTCGCGATCCGCGACCGCGATCTGCGCTTCCGTTCCGGAATTGAAGTCGAGCCGGTCGGCCTCGATGCCGTCACTGAAGATGACGCCGTTCTCCGGCATCAGCGAGCGCACGCTGAGGTGCTCGGCACGATCGAGGCTGCCACAGACGAGACTGACCTGCGAGGTCCGGCTCGGAAATGGCTCGCGCACCGCAAAGCGCAGCGCGCCGGCGTCCCATGCCTGCGGCAGATAGGGCGGGCTGATGGCGCCGCCGCCAAAGGCGCCGGCGATTGCGAGCGAGCCGGTGACGATGCTCTTGAACCAGGCGGTCGAGCCGAGCCCGGTCGCGACGATCAGGCCGCTCGACGACTGCCGTTCCTTCTGCTCGGCGAGCGCGATCTCGTAGACGGCCGATGTGTGGGTGCGCGCACCGATGAAGAGGTCGTTGACCGCGTACAGCACCTGGCCGTTGGTCAGCGCGGCCTTGGCCATCGTCACCGCCTTGTGGCCGCGCCTGTCGGAAGCGACCTCGCGCAGCAGGGCAGGGAGGTCGCGCGGCACGAAGGGCAAGAGGATGCCGTCATAACGCTTGGCATCCGGGTTGAGCCCGATCAGCGGATGGCCGTCGAGATACTTCATCGTGTTGGCGACGACGCCGTCCTGGCCGAGCGCCACCACGATGTCGGACGGGCCGAAGATGAAGTTCGGCAGGAAACTCCGGTCGATGATCTGGTAGCGTCCCCATTGCTCCAGCGCCTGCACGGTGACGCGGCGCTCGGCCTGATAGACATCGTGCTCGCGCTGGTAGTCGGAGAAGTCGGCGCCGAGATGCTCGACATAGAAGCGGGCCTGCGCCGCCGTCAGGTATTTTGCGATCAGCTCCTCGAGCCGCGTCTTGCGGGTGACGAGGACGATCTTGCGGTCATTGTCGGCGGGCACGGGGAGCCTCCACGACAGGCTTGTCCAGCAGCGTGTTGAGCAGATCGGGCGAGACGTTGAGCTGGCCGATCTTCTCGGCCTTTTCGGCGATCCCGCTGAAGGCCTGCGCGATCAGCTGTCCCGGCTGCATGCCGGCTGCGGCCAGCGCCTGGATCACGCGGGTGTCGACGCCCTCGAAGATCTTCATCAGCGCGCCGACCCGATAGGCCTCGGCGTCCGCCAGCGTGCGGGTATTCTCGGCGTTGAGGCCGACGAAATCCTTGCGCTTGCTCTCCAGCGTGATGTCGGCGACCATGCCGGCCTCGCGCAGCTCGGCCTGCTTGGCCGCGACGCTCGCTTCGGCGTCCATCTGGGTCTCGCGGATCGAGCGCTTCTTCTGCTCGACCGCGATCTCGGTGTCGAGCTCGCTCTCGCGGATGGCGCGTTCCTGCTCCACGGCAAAGTTGCGCCGCGCGAAGATCGCTTCGTCCGCGTTCTTGAGGATCGCCTCGCGCGCCTCGGCCTCCAGCGCCTTGGCGGTGTCCGGCGTCGGCTTCACGCCGCGGATCGAGACGCCGAGGATTTCGAGGCCGAGGGCGGCGATGTCGGCGCGGCCGCGCAGTCCGCCTTCGATCAGCCCGGCGATGCGATCGGCGGCTTGCAGGGCTTCCTTCAAGGTCAACTCCTTGACCGCCTGCTGCGCCAGCACCTCGACGGTCGCCAGAATCCGCTGCGGCAGCTTTTCCGGGTCGTCGGACTCATAGGTCTTGCCGTCGGCCTTGAGGGTGAAGTTGAGCATCGCGGCGGCCTTTTGCGGCTCGCTGATCCGGTAGGTGACATGGCCCTGGATGGTCAGCGCCTGAAAGTCGCGCGCGATCTGCTGGAAGATGAAGGCGGCGTCGCGGCTGCCGATCGGCACCGCGACCCACGATGTAACCGGCCCATAATAAAAGCCGGACAGGCCGGCGCCCTGCTGGGTCACGGCGCCGCCGCGGTATTTCATGAGGTAGGTGGTCGGCTGGGCCTTGATGAAGCGGAGACCGAACATGGCGTGCACTCCTGAGTAAGTGTGTCTGAGCAACTAAGATAGTTGGACTGTACAACTAAGTATGCTATTGTCAAGCCGGGACGTGAAAAGGTTCACGGCACCGGAAGCGTTTTCGAGCGAAGTGGACACCGGTTCGCGTGAAGAAAATGCGTCACGACCAGAAGCTCTGAAGAGCGGGGAGAGCATGCCCGAGAAGCCGGAACTCGACTTTCAGCGGCCGCTGACGACGGTCGACGTCGTCATCTTCGCCATCAGGTCAGACGCGCTTCAGGTCCTGCTGGTTCAACGCCCAAGAGCGGAAACCGAGCCGTTTCCAGGGACTTGGGCGTTGCCCGGCGGCTTCGTCGATATCGCCGGCGACCGCGACCTCGAAGCCTGCGCCGCGCGCAAGCTGAAGGACAAGACCGGCGTCGTCAGTCCGTATCTGGAGCAGCTCGGTAGCTGGGGTAGTGCCACGCGGGATCCGCGCGGCTGGTCTGCGACGCATGCCTACTTCGCATTGCTGCCGGAGCATGCCGCGGGCGGCGCGCTCGCCGCGGATGCGCAGTGGTTCGCGGTCGAGGGCGAGAAAGTGCGGCCGAAACTTGCGTTCGACCATGCCGAGATCCTGCACGCGGCGGTGCAGCGCTTGCGCCGCAAGGTCGAATACACCTCGCTGCCCGCTTATCTGATGCCGCTGGAATTCACGCTGCGGGAATTGCAGCGCACCTTTGAGATCGTGCTCGATCGTCCGCTGGAGAAGAGCGCCTTCCGCACCCGCATGCTCGCCGCCGACTTGATCGAGCCGGTTGCCAGGATGCGCAAGGGGCCGAACCGGCCGGCGCAGCTCTATCGGCTGAAGAAGGCGAGGGCGCCGGTGTTCTTTGCACGCACGTTCAATCCGCCGGGATGAGGTTCGCGAGGCGCGGCTCCGCGCTGCGTCCGGCAATCCAAACAATTTGAAACAATCGGGGACAGCAAACTTAATTCGTCTACGCCACACCGTTCAACCTGGAATAGTGGAGTGCGCGATGCGGTTGCAATTGGTTCGTCTTCTGGGCGCTTCGGCGCTGTGTCTTGGCGTGTTGGCCGCGCCGGCCAGTGCCAACACTGAATGGATCGTTAACCGGATGAGCGGCGTCATGCGCGCGGACGTGACCTGGGAGCAGGTCAGGTCGCAGATGCTGATGGCGTTCTATCAGAGCAATCCGGACGAGCGCGGCGTCACCGCGCAAGGGGTCGACGATCTGCGCAAGATCATGGCGGCGCAGCGGCGGTCGCAGGTCATCTCGCAGATTCTGCTCTACGACCTCGATGGTGACGGAACTGTCACCAAGGCCGAGATCACCGCGGTGATGCAGCCGCGGGCGCGACAGATGATCCATTCGAACGGCGTGCAGCTCGAGCCAACGCCGGAACAGACGAGGCTCCAGCTCGACCGGCTGGTCAGCGACGCGCTCAAGCCGGATGCCGACCGCGATGGCGTGATCAGTGCCGCCGAAATTCAGCAGGAAGCGCAACGGCTGGCGGACCAGGCCAGCACCGGCTGGCGGCAAAACGGGGTCCAGTATGTCCCGATGACACTCGATGCGAACGGTGATGGCGCCGTCTCGCTGGCGGAATATGAGGCTGCGATACGCCAGCAATTCGATGCGGTCGATGGGGATCGCGATGGTCGCATTTCGGCCGCTGAATTCGCGGATTTCGGCAAGCGCGCCAATGAGGCCCGCCTGGCAACGCAACGCGCGCGCGAGGTCGAACTGCGCAAGCAGCGGCAACAGGCCGCCGTGGCGGGGTGCGATGTGCCGGCCCCGCCGCGCGACGCTCGTATCGTGCTGCTCGGCGCGCTAGAGGCCAGGGCACTGTCGAACGCCTGGATCGGCACCCAGGATCAGGTGACCTATGTGACGACCGTTGAGATCGCGCCGGGACCCGAGCCGATCTATCTCGCGCTGGCGAGTGGCGGCGCGATGATCTGGGACATCGTCGGGGCGACCGAACGGATCGCCGGCGTTGCAGCCGATGCGGACGTGTCGATCGACAAGTCGGGTGACGCGCGGTTGCAGCGGTTCGCGGCCGTCAACGGCACGGCACCGCAACGCGGTGGCAAGCCGCTGGTCGGCGTCATCGGCGTGCCGCGCGAAAAGGTGCATTTCACCGCGCACACCGGATGTCTGGTGCCGGCGACGGAGGCGACGATGAAGGACGGCAGTGCCGAGGAGATCGCAGCCCTGCTGCTCGGGCGCGCGGTGGATGAGACCGGCGGCGAGCAGCGTGCGGGGACCTTCCGTGTTCCCGCCGCGCGGCATTTTGCCGACCGCCCGGTTCGCAACGCAATCCAGTTGCCGAAGGAAGGCCTTGGCGAGTTATTGTGGCGCGACGTGCGCGAGGCATACCCGGCAGGGATCGCGCAGATCGAGCTGGAGGCGGTGGTCTCGGCGCATCCGGTCAGCCACTATTCCGTGCTGCCGGGCCGTGCGGGGCTTGCGGAACTGGTTGACGCCGGCGCGCTCATGGTCACCGGGATGAGCCGCGGCATTCGGATCAACGATGGCGACTTCAAGCCATTCACGATGCCGAACAAGTTCAGGATTTCAAAGAAGCTCAGGCTTCCTGCCGGCGTGCAGGGCACCTTTACTCTGCCGTCTCAGGTGCCGCCGCCGGACGGCGATTTGAGCGCGATCTGTGTGCTTTCGGAACCGGAGATGAAACCGATCAGCGGCTCGCGCGCGAATTGCAGCTAGTTGCACCGAGATCGAAGCCCGGTGTCGCGACATCAGTGTGAAACGAGGCGACGAACATCTTGCAGAGCACGTGCTTGGCCGCCGCGGCTTGCCCCTGCGACGTGCGATGTCTCATTGCCATAATGAAGCCGCGGCGCGATGCTGGCTCTCGCGGCAATCCCGAGCGAAACATCTTGATACGGATTGCGCAGCGGGCTCGGCGCGCCTTCGATTCGGAGGAGCTAATTCTCGCCGCCTGCATCGATCCGGAACAATTGTGCCGACGTTGCGTCACCCGAGACGATGTGATGGCGTCGATCGCTGCGGTGCCGATCACGTGACGCAGTGCGGCATGTGTTGCGTCGCGCTCTAACGGCGCCAGTTTACCGACAGCGCTCATGCACAAGAAGGCAGCATGGCCGCCATGCGTGCCGAAAATTGCGTTGAAGCAGCGTTCTCGATGTATTGCTGGCAGCGCACGATGAAGCGTGAAACAATGCTGCAAAAATCATGTCGGGAGAAAACTTGATGCCGTTCGAGCGGGGGTTGCATCGTGCCGTTGCGTGCAGAAACATTAAGTGCAACTCATGGATCACGTTGCCATTATTCTGCCTGATCAGCACGGTCGGAGTGATGCACAACGCCCTCGCGAACGAATCCTTGCAGATCGTGGATGCGCGCGTGCCGGCGGTCGACAAAGAGGGCGGAGACCTTCCCTTGACGATGACGATCAGGAACGAGGCCGACAGCGCCGACGCATTGCTGCGCGTCCGTTGTCCGGTCGCGAATTTCTCCGAGCGTCACATTGTCGACCGCGGTGAGGGCGCACCGGCGATGCGTTCGATATCCAATATACCAGTCCCGGCAAAGGGGACGCTTGAGCTGAAGCGTGACGGCTATCACGTCATGCTGCTGCAGTTGCGTCAGGCGCTCACGCCGGGCGAGACGTTCAAATGCGCGGTCGTTTTTCAGAAGGCTGGAACCATCGAGACGGAGGTAACGGTCCAGAAGTGACCACACGGAATGCGGCGGGTGCGAACGATCACGCGCCGGGACTCAAGGCTTCTCGCGAGATCGTCCGTGTGTGACGGGCGGTTCGATCAATGAAGAATGCTAGATCCGGAGGAAATGCATCTATGACAAGGTTGAATTGGGTGAAATCCCATATGCTCGCCGCGGCAGTAGCATCCGCAGCGACCTTCGCAGGCTCGTTCGCGCGTGCGGACGATGTCAGTCAGGACCGTCTGCTCAATGCTGACAAGGAAGCGGGCAACTGGCTGCACCATCACAAGAACTATTCGGCGACCCGCTTCTCGTCGCTGGCGGATATCAACAAGGACAACATCAAGAATCTGAAGGTCGCCTGGACCATGCATCTCGGCGGCGTCGAGGGCGGCGGGATCTGGGCGCATGGCGGGCTGGAGGGAACTCCGATCGTCGAGAACGGATTCATGTACGTCACCGACGGCTGGGGCTCGGTCTACAAGATCGATGCGCATGGCGGCAAAGGCGTGCTGGTCTGGAAGATGGATCCCAAGACCGACCACGACTGGGCCGGCGCGGTCGCCTGCTGCGGTGTCGACAATCGCGGCGTCGCGTTGTGGAACAACCTCGTCATCTCGCACACGCTCGACGGCCGCCTGATCGCGACCAACAAGGAGACCGGGCAGGTCGCTTGGCAGCGTCAGGTCGCCGATCCCGACAAGGGCGAGGTCATCACCGGCGCACCGCTGATCGTCAAGGACAAGGCGATATCGGGCGTAGCCGGCGCGGAATACGGCATTCGCGGCTGGATCGCCGCGACCGACCTGAACAGCCAGAAGGAAGTCTGGCGCACCCACACCATTCCCAGCAAGGACGAGCCGGGTGCGGAGACCTGGAAGGACGACAAGAACGCCAAGGCGAGCGGCGGTGGTTCGACCTGGGTCACCGGCAGCTACGACCCCTCGACCAACACGATTGTCTGGGGCGTCGGCAATCCCGGACCGGACTGGGACAATGAATACCGGCCCGGCGACAACCTCTACACCGACTCGTCGCTTGGTCTCGATGCCGATACCGGCAAGATCAAGTGGCACTACCAGCACACACCGAACGATCCCTACGACTACGACAGCGTGGCGGAAAACGTGCTGGTCGACGTCCCCGGTCCGAACAACTCGACGCTGAAGCTCGCGCTCGAGGCCGACCGCAACGGCTTTGCCTATGCGGTCGATCGCAACAGCGGCAAGTTCGTCTGGGGTCTGCCCTTCGTCAAGAAGGTGACCTGGACCAAGGGTCTCGATCCCGAGTCCGGCAAGCCGGTGGAGTATGACCCGAAGCAAGGCGTGCAGAAGTACAATGCCTCGGTCACGCCGAGCCGCACCAACAAGGAAACGGATATCTGCCCCGGCAACATGGGCGGCAAGAACTGGCCGCCGACCGCGTACAATCCGAACCTGAAGCTCTGGTACATTCCGGTGATCGAGAGCTGCAACCACATCAAGGTGGAGGAGTCGCAGAAGGAGAAGCTGAAAGCACGTGAGTTCTGGACGGGCGGCGGACCGAGCCAGAACGTCAAGATCACCGGCAGCGTGACCGCGATCGATGTCACCACCGGCAAGGTGGCAGGGAAGGCGGAGACGCAATTCCCGAACCTCGGCGGCATCCTGGCGACGCCCGACCTCGTGTTCTCCGGACAGCCGTCCGGCGAGTTGATCGCCTATGACGCGAAATCGTTGCAGAAGCTGTGGGAGTTCAACACAGGTGGCGGCCTCAACGCGCCCCCGATGACGTTCTCGGTCGACGGCAAGCAGTATGTCGCGGTCCTGGTCGGCCTCGGCGGTGCCTGGGACAAGTGGTTCATCGATGCCACGCCCGAGCTGAAGCGGATGCAGCCGGGCTCGATGCTGTACGTGTTCGCCCTTTGACGTCGCACGCGCGGGAGGCCTCAGTGAGAGGCCTCCCGCGCAATTTTGGTTCAGAGAAACAAAAGCAAATGAAGCACAACTGGCTGGTTGGCGCGTGGCTCGGCTGCGCGCTGGTGATGGGATTTGCAGGCACGGCGCTTGCGCAGTCGGCGAGCGATCCGACCGATGCAGGCAAGGCGGTGTTCAAGCGCGGCAATTGCATGGGCTGCCACAAATGGCACGGCAATGGCGGCGGCGGCTATGGCGGCGACGCGCTGTCGCTGCGCAAGACCGAGCTGACGAAGGAACAGATCATCGAGACCGTGACGTGCGGGCGGCCGGGCACCGGCATGCCGTTCTTCGTGCGCGGCTCCTATGACACCACGAAGTGCTACGAGATGAGCCGGCAGGATGTCGCCGACCGGATGCCGCCCGAGGCCAACGTGTTCCTGCGGCCGAACGAGATCGAGGCCGTCGCGGATTATGTCCTTGCCCACGTCAAGGGCAAGGGTGAGCCGACCTATGACGAGTGCATCGCCTTCTTCGGCGACGGCTCGCGCGTCTGCAACATCTACAAGGAGGCCGGCCACGCCGCCGCGCCGTCCGACCAGAGTGAGAAGGCAAAGCCATGAGCAAGCAGAGGTCGGCAATCCGCGGATTGGTCTTCGCCGCGTCAGTTGCTGCCACCGTGCCGGCGATGGCGACGGCGGGAGACCTGCGCGACATCAATGTCGGAATGGAGATCAGCAAAGTTCCCGACGCGGGCTACATCAACCTGACCTGCGCCGGAGAGAAGACCACCCACAGATTGGCGGAATGGGCGCAGTGGTCGAATTGCCCGGAAGGACCGGACCAGTTGCGCGGCATTCGCTTTGAATATGATCGCGAGACCGCGCGGGAGGGCACCATGGTCGCCGGCCACCCGGCGATCCTGACTGTCATGGTCGACGAGGACGCCAGGATCGCGGCGCTGACCATCGAGACCGACCCGAAGGCGCGGCTCTATCTGCGCAAGAAGGCGTTCCTGCTCGGCCTGCAGGCGAAGTCGCGCTACGGCGAGGACGGCTGGACCTGCGCGGAGGCGAAGCCGGGCGCCGACAGGCTGGAGGTCGGCGGGGTATTCGTCGATGAGCGTTGCACCAAGACCACCGATGGCCGGACAGTCGAGATCGAGCGGCATCTCTATCGCGAGCCCAACAAGGAGCTCAAGGACATGACCGACGAGACCCGGATCACGATCCGCCGCGCCGGGTCGTAACGAGCCGGGGTGGTGCCGGGCTCGAGCGCGATGAGATTGGGCTGAATCGCAGTCGCAAAGGCGGTGCGCTCCCTCTCCCGCTTGCGGGGGAGGGCTGGGGTGGGGGCTCTCTCCGCGAGTCGCATTGAGGCGAGAACCCCCACCCGCCGCGCTGCGCGCGTCGGCCTCCCCGCAAGCGGGAGAGGCGAAGCGAATCCGTGGACAGGCTGCCTTAACCAAATCTCATCGTGCTAATGCCGCGCCAGCAGCACCACGATCACCAGAGCGAGGATCGCGCACAGCACTTTCCAGAACGTCACGGGATCGCGGTCGTGCAGCGATTTGCGGGTGGTGACGGCGGGGCCAGCCCAGGTCGCGCCATTCTCCAGTTCGTGGGCGAACTCGATGGCGTCGCCGAAGCGCTGCGCGGGCTCGACGCTGAGCGCCTTGCCGATCACGGCATCGAGCCAGGCCGGCAGGTCCGGGCGATAGCGTGACAGCGGCGCGGGCTTGCCGAAGCGCGGGCGCGAGAACGGCTCGATCTCGCCGAACGGATAGTTCGCGGTGAACATGCGGTAGACCGTGACGCCGAGCGCGAACAGGTCGGAGGCCTCATCGCCGGCCTTGCCGCCGAACAATTCGGGCGCCATGTAGCTCGCGGTGCCCGGAATGTCCTCGGCGGGAAAATCCTCCAGCAGCGGCACGCGCGCGACGCCGAGGTCGACGAGGCGCAACCCGCCATCCTTCAACAGGATCACATTGTCGGGCTTGATGTCGCGATGGATGATGCCGGCGCGATGCAACGCCGTGACCGCGCGCACCAGCTTGGTCGCGATCGCGATGCCCTCGGTGAGCGACAGGCGCGGTGCGCGCTTGAGCCGCTGCTCCAGCGTTTCGCCCTCGTAGAGCGGCATCGCCGAATAGAGCCGGGTCTGCCGCTCCGCCGGCACCTCGATGATCTCGCCGATCCACAGGCTGCGCACCCGCGCGGCGACCCAGGCCTCGCGCACGAAGGCGAGGCGGTAGGAGCCTTCGCTTGCGACCCGCGGATGCGGAAATTTCAGCACGACGTCGCGGCCGGCGCGTTTGTCGGTCGCCTTGAACAAACGGCTGTAGCGTCCGTCCGACAGCACATCGCCAAGGGTGAAATCGTCGATCGTGTCGCCGCTGTCAGGCAGATCGAGGATCGGTAGCGTCGCGATTGCGTGGGTGAGATCGTCGCGATCCGCCGGCGGCAGGTCGACGACGTCGAGCACCAGTGCGGTCGTGTTGTCGCTGCTGCCGGCCGCGAGCGCGGCATCGACGATGCTGCGCGCCGATTCGTCGGGCGGCGTGCGTTCCTCCAGCAATTGCTGGAGGCGGGAATCGCCGAGCGCGCCGTGAACCCCGTCGCTGCAGATCAGGAGACGATCATGTTGCCGGAGCCCGACGGAGGTATAGTCGAAGCGGGCGAACTCCTCGAAGCCGATTGCGCGGTTCAGCATATGCGCGAGGTCGCCGCGGCCGGCGATATGGTCCTGCGTCAGCCGCTCCAGCCGTCCCTCGCTCAGGCGGTAGGCGCGGGTGTCGCCGATATGGATCACATGGCATTGCCGCCGCGACAGGATGATCGAGGAGAACGCGCAGGCCATGCCACTGCGCGCGGCGTCGACGCGGCCTTGGCCGTAGATCCAGCTGTTGGCGGCTTCCAGCGCCCGCGCGGCGCGGCGGCGGACGCCGAGCGTCTCCGGCAGTGAATAATAGGCGTCGATGAAGCTGCGGACCGCGACCTCCGCGGCCTCGCGTCCGCCCTTGTGGCCGCCGACGCCGTCGGCGACCGCGGCCACGACATCGCGGTGAAGCGTGCCCGGCTGGCCTAGGCAGGCCGCGACATAGTCCTCATTGGCGGCGCGCTTGCCGGTCTCGCTGGCGAAGCCGACGCGAACGCCCAGATCCCTTTGCAGGTCTCGCTGCAAATGCCGTTGCGCGCCGTTCGCCACGTCCGAGCTATCCTCTCCCGAGGGAGCGGGCCGTCAGACGCGCGCTCCCGACACCGCGCCCCAGGTGGTGCGCCAGCGGACCTTGACCATCGCAAGTCCGATGAAGCCAAGCAACGCCAGCGCGCCGAAGAACAGGAAGCCGGCGCCGAAGCCGCCGGTCATCCCCTTGGCATAGCCGAGGGTCTGGGCGAGGAAGAAGCCGCCGATGCCGCCGGCGCAACCGACCAAGCCGGTCATCAGGCCGATCTCGTGACGGAAGCGCAGCGGAATCAGCTGGAACACCGCGCCATTGCCCATGCCGAGCGCCAGCACGCCGATCGAGAACAGCAGCACCGAGATCCAGGCGATGCGCGGCAGCTCAGTCAGCGCCCAGCCGCCCGGCGTCGCCGCCACTGGGCCTTCGGGCATGAAGGCGATCACGACATAGGCCGCGACAACGACGCCGAACAGGATCGAGAGCGAGCGGATGCCGCCGATGCGGTCGGCGATCATGCCGCCGACGGGGCGGAATCCCGAGCCGAAGGCGACGATCAGCGCGACCAGCATGCCGGCCGCGACGCCGGAGACGTGATACTGCACGGTGAAATAGAGCGGCAGCGCGTTGGCGAGCCCGACGAACCCGCCGAACGTGATGAAGTAGAAGAACATGAACCAGCGGCTGTCGGAATCCTTCAGTAGGGCGCCATAGGCCTTCAGCGAGATCTTCTTGCGCTCGCCCGGCGCGTCCTTGGCTGCGAATGCGTAATATGCGAGCACCATCAGCATTGGAATCAGCAGGCAGCCGAACACAGCCTGCCAGCCCCAATGCTCCGCAATGGTCGGCGCAAGCAGCGTGTCGAGCACGACGCCCATATTGCCGGCGCCGGCGATCCCCATCACCACGCCCTGATATTGCGGCGGATACCAGCGGCTCGCCTGGGGCAGGGCGACCGCGAACGAGGCGCCGCCGACGCCGAGCGCAAGCCCGAACAGCTCGATCGCAAGCTTGCTGGTCAGCCCGAAATGCCACACCGACGCGGTCGCGGCGATCACGACAAGCTGCGCGATGATGCCGGTGCGCTTGGCGCCGATGATGTCGGCGAGAATGCCCATCGGCACGCGCAGCAGCGCGCCGGCAAGCACGGGAATGGCGACCAGGGTGAACTTCTCGTTCACGGCCAGATTCATGTCGCGCGCGATGTAGACGATCAGCGGTCCGAGCGCGACCCACGCCATGAAGCTGATGTCGAAGTAGAGGAACGCGGCAAGCAGTGTCGGCCAGTGACCTGCCTTCTTGAACTCGGCTAGCTTCATCGCAAGCGTCTCGCGTTGATGCGGCGGAGGCAGCCGCTGAAGCGCGACTATCCCGGGCGCAGACCAATCTAATGTGGGTGAATGTGTGAGCGCGCTCGTCGTTGAGACGCACTCCGTCAAGAGATGAGGTCAGCAATTTGCGTGCCATCGAATCGATTGCGTCGCTTTGCCTTGCAGTCGCAAGACGTTGCAGCGAGATCGCGAACCGGATTCCACGATCGGAATTGGCGTGGCTTGCAGCAAGCGGCGGCGCGCAAACGCGCACGCTGATGCTTTCTTGTGCGACGCGTCATGCGCGCGCGGTCGCGCATCAATAGCGAGTTCGCCATCACCATCGCTGCTGCCGATGTTGTGCTGCACAAGAGATCATCGCCGTGGCTAAAATTTCGGCCGGCAATCCGCACGCCGCGGCGTTCGGCAGAATCGAGCGCACCGAAAACCCATTGATTTTGTTGCTGGATTTGCCCGCCGAGAATTGGCACGCGTTTTGAATATCAGCCAATAACGGAACATCGATCGTCATTGAGGACGGTCTGCGCCCGCGGATGGGCTTCCTAACAACTCCAAACCTCTATCGGTGTCGATCAACGACGCACGCCGCGTCGCTGGGCAGCGCCGTCGGAATTGAAAGGCAGACCATGCTCGACAAGGTGATCAAGCAGAAGCTCGTGGTGATCGGCAACGGGATGGCCGGCATCAGGACCGTGGAGGCGCTGCTCGAACGCGCGCCCGATCTCTACGACATCACGGTGTTCGGCTCCGAACCCTACGGCAATTACAACCGCATCCTGCTGTCGCCGGTGCTCGCCGGCGAGAAGACCGTCGACGACATCATGCTCAACACCGTCGACTGGTACGAAGACAACAACATCACGCTGCGCAAGGGCGAGACGATCAGCATGATCGATCGCCGGACCTGCGAGGTCGTCACTGAGGCAGGCGAGCGCGTGCCGTATGACCGCCTGCTGATCGCGACGGGCTCGAACCCGATCATGCTGCCGCTGCCGGGCAAGGAGCTGCCGGGCGTGATCGGCTTCCGCGACATCTATGATGTCGATCGCATGATCAAGGCCTCGACCGACTATCGCAACGCGGTCGTGATCGGCGGCGGCCTGCTCGGCCTCGAAGCCGCCAACGGGCTGATGAAGCGCGGCATGAACGTCACGGTCGTGCATCTGCTCGACACCTTGATGGAACGCCAGCTCGATCCGGTGGCCGGCGGCCTCCTGCGCAAGTCGCTGGAAGAGCGCGGCATGGTGTTCAAGATGCCGGCGCAGACCAAGGCGATCCTCGGCGAGGACCGCGTCACCGGCGTGCGCTTCGGCGACGGCACCGAACTGCCGGCCGACCTCGTCGTGATGGCGGTCGGCATCCGCCCGAACTTCGAGCTCGCCAAGAAGGCCGGGCTTTATTGCGAGCGTGGCATCGTCGTGTCCGACACCATGCAGACCTATGACGGCCGCATCTATGCGGTCGGCGAATGCGTGCAGCACCGCCGCCAGACCTACGGTCTCGTCGCGCCGCTGTTCGACCAGGCCAAGGTCTGCGCCAACCATCTCGCGATGAAGGGCTTTGCCACCTATGACGGCTCGGTCACCTCGACCAAGCTGAAGGTCACCGGCATCGACCTGTTCTCCGCCGGCGACTTCGCGCCGGGGCCGGACAAGGAGGAGATCGTGCTGCAGGACGCCAATCGCGGCGTCTACAAGCGCATCATCCTGAAGGACAAGAAGATCGTCGGCGCCGTGCTCTATGGCGACACCATCGACGGTCCCTGGTACTTCCAGCATCTGCGCGACGGCACCGACGTCTCGCACATGCGCGAGCGCCTGGTGTTCGGCGCCGCCAATCTCGGCGAGGGCGGCGTCAGCGGCCAGAACTCGGTTGCCGCGATGAGCGACGAGACCGAGATCTGCGGTTGCAACGGCGTCTGCAAGGGCGCGATCGTCAAGGCGATCTCGGAGAAGAAGCTGTTCACGCTCGACGACGTCCGCGCCCATACCAAGGCGTCGTCGTCCTGCGGCTCCTGCACCGGCCTCGTCGAACAGGTGCTGGCGTTCACGCTCGGCGGCGACTATTCGGCGGCGCCGAAGGTCAAGCCGCTGTGCAAATGCACCGATCACAGCCATGACGACGTTCGCCGCGTCATCGTCGAGCAGCAGCTCAAGACCATCCCGGCCGTCATGCGCTTCATGGAGTGGAAGACGCTGAACGGCTGTCATTCCTGCCGTCCGGCGCTGAACTATTATCTGCTCGCGACCTGGCCGGGCGAATACCGCGACGACCAGCAGTCGCGCTTCATCAACGAGCGCGTCCACGCCAACATCCAGAAGGACGGCACCTATTCGGTGGTGCCGCGGATGTGGGGCGGCGTCACCACGCCGAGCGAGCTGCGCGCCATCGCCGACGTCGCCGAGAAGTTCAACATCCCGACGGTGAAGGTCACCGGCGGCCAGCGCATCGACCTGCTCGGCGTCAAGAAGGAGGACCTGCCGGCGGTGTGGGCCGATCTCAACGACGCCGGCATGGTGTCGGGCCACGCCTACGCCAAGGGCCTGCGCACGGTGAAGACCTGCGTCGGTTCGGAATGGTGCCGCTTCGGCACCCAGGATTCCACCGGCCTCGGCGTCAAGCTCGAGAAGTTCATGTGGGGCTCTTGGACGCCGGCCAAGGTCAAGCTCGGCGTCTCCGGCTGCCCGCGCAACTGTGCGGAGGCGACCTGCAAGGACGTCGGCGTGGTCTGCGTCGATTCCGGTTACGAGATCCATTTCGCCGGTGCCGCAGGCCTGCACATCAAGGGCACCGAATTCCTGACCAAGGTCGAGACCGAGGACGAGTGCCTTGAGGTGATCGTGGCGCTGACCCAGCTCTATCGCGAGGAGGGCTGGTATCTCGAGCGCATGTACAAATGGTGCGACCGCGTCGGCCTCGAGCAGATCAGGAAGCGGGTGGTCGACGACATCGCGAACCGCAAGGCCCTGTTCGGCCGCTTCGCCTATTCGCAGCAGTTCGCGCAGACCGATCCGTGGGCCGAGCGCGCCAGCCGCGGCGTCGACCGCAACGAGTTCGCGCCTCTCGCCGAATTGGAGCTCGCATGACCAGCTGGATCGAAATCGGCGCACTCGACGACATTCCGCGGCTCGGCTCGCGCGTGGTACGCACGCCCGGCGGCAACATCGCAGTGTTCCGCACCGAGAGCGACGAGGTGTTCGCGCTCGACGACCGCTGCCCGCACAAGGGCGGGCCGCTGTCGCAGGGCATCGTGCACAACAAGCGCGTGACCTGTCCGCTGCATAATTTCGTCATCGAGCTGGCCAGTGGTCAGGCGGTCGCGCCCGACGAGGGCTGCACCCATACCCATCCGGCCAAGGTCGAGAACGGCATTGTCTGGCTGTCGGTGCGGCAGGCGGCTGCGGTGAGCTGAGCGGTCAGGCGATGTCCGTCAAGACCACGTGTCCTTATTGCGGTGTCGGTTGTGGCGTCATCGCGTCGAAGGACGCGGCGGGCGCGGTCCGGGTCGAGGGCGACAAGCAGCACCCGGCCAATTTCGGCCGGCTGTGCAGCAAGGGCTCGGCGCTCGCCGAGACCATCGATCTCGAAGGACGTCTGCTCGAGCCGATGGTGGACGGCGCGCCGGCTGCGTGGGACGACGCGCTCGATCGCGTCGCCGACGGCTTCAGCCGCGTTATTCGCGAGCACGGGCCCGACGCGGTCGCGTTCTATGTCTCCGGCCAGTTGCTGACCGAGGACTATTACGTCATCAACAAGCTCGCCAAGGGTTTTGTCGGCACCGCCAATATCGACACCAATTCGCGGCTCTGCATGGCCTCCAGCGTCGCGGGGCACAAGCGCGCGTTCGGCAGCGATACCGTGCCCGGCTGCTACGACGATCTCGAGCAGGCCGACCTCCTGGTGCTGGTCGGCTCCAACGCCGCCTGGTGCCATCCGATCCTGCACCAGCGCATGCTGGCGGCAAAGGAGAAGAACCCGGCCTGCAAGATCGTGGTGATCGATCCGCGCCGCACCGCGACCTGCGAGGGCGCCGATCTGCATCTGCCGCTGCGCTCGGGTAGCGACAGCGTGCTGTTCAACGGGTTGTTCGCGTTCCTGGCCGGCAGCAATGCGGTCGATCGCGGCTTTGTCGGCAATTGCACGACGGGGGTCGTCGACGCGCTCAAGCAGGTGGGCGGCCAGACCGTGGCGCAGACCGCTGCGACCTGCGGCCTGACCGAAGGCGCGGTCGGGCTGTTCTTCGACTGGTTCACCCGGACCGAGCGTGTCGTCACGCTGTATTCGCAAGGCATCAACCAGTCGTCGAGCGGCGTCGACAAGGTCAACGCCATCATCAACTGCCATCTGTTGACCGGACGCATCGGGCGTCCCGGCATGGGCCCGTTCTCGCTCACCGGGCAGCCCAACGCGATGGGCGGCCGCGAGGTCGGCGGGCTCGCCAATCAGCTTGCCGCGCATATGGAGCTCGAAAACCCCGCGCATCGCGAGCTGGTGCAGCGGTTCTGGCGCGCGCCTGTGATTGCGGAGAAGGGCGGGTTGAAGGCGGTCGACATGTTCGACGCGATCGCCGACGGCCGCATCAAGGCGGTGTGGATCATCTCGACCAATCCGGTGGTGAGCCTGCCCGATGCCGATCGCGCACGGGCCGCGCTCGAGGCCTGCGAGCTCGTCGTGGTGACGGACTGCATGCGCGACACCGACACCACGCGCCATGCCGACGTGCTGCTGCCGGCGCTGGCGTGGGGCGAGAAGGATGGCACCGTCACTAATTCCGAGCGCCGGATCTCGCGGCAGCGGCCGTTCCTTGCCGCGCCGGGTGAGGCGCGCGCCGACTGGCGCATCATCTGCGACGTCGCCACGCGGATGGGTTACGCCGGCTTCGACTACGCGTCAGCCGCGGAGGTGTTCCGCGAGCACGCCGAACTGTCGGGCTTCGAGAATGGCGGCCGGCGCGATTTCGACATCTCGGCGCTGGCTGCGCTCGACGACGGCGCCTATGACGCGCTGGCGCCGGTGCAGTGGCCGGTGACGCCGGAGCATCCGGCCGGTACGCCGCGGATGTTCGAGAGCCAGACATTCTTCACACCCGACCGCAAGGCGCGCTTCGTGCCGGTCGCGCCGCGCGCCGCGCGCCACGCCACCAGCCGCGACTTTCCGCTGGTGCTCAACACCGGCCGCGTCCGCGATCAGTGGCACACCATGACCCGGACCGGCAAAACCGGACGGCTGCTGTCGCATGTCTTCGAGCCCTATGCCGAGTTTCATCCCGAGGATGCGCGGCAGGCCGGGCTGCAAAACGAAGGACTGGCGCGGCTGACCTCTGGCTGGGGCGAGATGATCGCGCGCGTCGTGGTCAGCGCCGATCAACGGCGCGGCTGCGTGTTCGTGCCGATGCATTGGAACGAGGAGTTCGCCGGCGAGGGACGCGTCAACGCGCTGGTCAATCCGGCGGTCGATCCACTGTCCGGCCAGCCGGAGTCGAAACACACGCCGGTGAAGGCCGATCCTTACGCGCCGAAATGGCACGCCTTCATCCTGAGCCGCGATGCGATCAAGCGTCCGGCGTCAGGCTATTGGGTTTACGGCAAGGCCGGCGACTGCACGCGGCTGGAGCTCGCGCTCGACGTTCGCCCGGAGAGCTGGCGCGACTGGGCGAGGGCGCAGCTCGGCCTCGACGGCGTTGAGATCGAGTGGATCGCCTACCGCGATCCGGCGGCGGGCCGCTTTCGCTATGCGGCGGTGCGCGACGGCCGGCTCGAAGGCTGCGTGTTCATCGCGCCCGATCACACGCTGCCGTCGCGGGCCTGGCTGACCGGGCTGTTCGCCGAACAGCAACTATCCGCCAATGCGCGGATGGCGCTGCTCGCGGGACGGCCGTTCGGCGCGGGCGAGGATGTCGGCCCGATCGTCTGCTCCTGCTTCAGCATCGGACGGCACCAGATCACCGCCGAGATCAAGAAGGGTGCCGACAGCGTCGATGCGATCGGCCGTTGCCTCAAAGCCGGCACCAATTGCGGCGGCTGCAAGCCCGAGATCGGCAAGCTGATCGGCGCCACTGCGCAGCCGCGGCAGGCGGCGATCGCGTCCTGAAGTCCCGCTATTGGCGCGATGCCTCCTTCAGCATGATCTCCGCGCAAACGCTTGTCGCGAGGGAAAACCGCTTCCCACTTTTCCGGATCATGCTCTAGCAACCCCGGCAGATGCTCTTCAGCCTGGTGTTGAGCAGACGGTCCTCCTCGTCGGAGGATGCCTTGGTGTAGGCGTCGTCACCGTGCCGCTTGCCGGAAGCCAATCCGCCGCCGCGATGTGCGCCGCCGGCATGCACGCCGTGCAAGCCGCCATGGCCGTGGCAGCTACGCGCATCCACCGGCGGCATGGCGGCCGCAAGCAACGTCAGCAGCAGCCCGACCGTCGTGATCGTCCGCATGGTGTCCTCCTCGTCGCGGTAAAATACCGCTGATGCTGAGGCAAATCGCTGTCAGGCCTGTTCACAATTTCGCGTGGCGGCAATCGGCCCGCTTCCCGCGGCGGGTTCCCCGGGGACGTGGCCGGTGCGCCGCACATAGGCCGCCCGGGGATGGCTTCATGCCGACAATGCAGTGCTCGCGGCAGCAAAATGGTGTATCGGCAAGCTCTGGCGCCGAGAGACATCGCTAGGACGCGGTCCGGCGCCGGATAATCAAGATTTAGCAAGATATCGGAGGAATGCTTCATGTCGGCTCTGCCACTTTCGGGCATCAAGATTCTCGACCTGACGCGGGTGCTCGCGGGCCCGCTGTCGGCCCAGATGCTGGCGGATCTCGGCGCCGAGGTGATCAAGATCGAGCGGCCCGGCGGCGGCGATGATGCCCGCGCCTTTGGCCCGCCCTATCTCAGTGATCCCGAAGGCAAGGCGAACAACAACAATTCGTTCTACCTCTGCGCCAACCGCAACAAGAAGTCCGTCACGGTCAACATCGCCAAGCCGGAAGGGCAGGCGATCATCCGCGAACTCGCCAAGTCGGTCGACGTGATGATGGAGAACTACAAGGTCGGCGACCTCAAGCGCTACGGCCTCGACTACGAGACCATCAAGAAGATCAATCCCGGCATCATCTATTGCTCGGTCACCGGCTTCGGCCAGACCGGCCCGTACGCCACGCGCGCCGGCTATGACGCCATCCTGCAGGCGATGGGCGGCCTGATGAGCGTGACCGGCCATATCGACGGTGAGCCCGGTGCGGGCCCGATGAAGGTCGGCCCCTCGATCGTCGACTACATGACCGGCATGAACACCTCGATCGGCATCCTGTCGGCGCTGTACCATCGCGACGCCAACAACGGGGAAGGGCAGCATGTCGACGTCTGCCTGTTCGACACCGTGATCGCCTCGCTGTCGCACTGGCTGCAGATCTACCTCGTCAACGGCAACATGCCGCCGCGCCGCGGCACCTGGGGCAATGGCGGCATGCCGGCCGGCGTGTTTCGCTGCACCGACGGCGAATTGATGCTGGTGGTCGGCAATGACGGCCAGTTCCAGCGCACTTGCGCCGTGCTCGGCGAACCCGAACTCGCGAACGACAAGCGCTTCGTCAAGAACAACGACCGTGTCGTGCACGGCAAGGAGATCATGGCGATCTTCGCCGGCCTGTTCCTGAAGCAGCCGGTCGCCTACTGGCTCGAAAAGCTCGAGGAGGCAGGCGTGCCGTCCGGACCGATCAACAATTTCGAGCAGGTGTTCAGCGACCCGCACGTGCAATCGCGCGGCATGCGGGTCAAGGTCGATCATCCTTTCGAGCCGAACCTGTCGCTGATCCGCAACGCGCTGACCTTCTCGGGCACCCCGATCACCGACTACCGCGCCCCGCCGCTGCTTGGCGCCGACACCAAGGACGTGCTGGCGACCATCGGCTACGACGACGCCAAGGTCGAAGGCCTGAAGGCGCAGGGGATTTTGTAGGCGCTGACAAGCCTTGGGGCCGCTACGCTGCTGGTCCGTCATCCTGAGGAGCGCGTAGCGCGTCTCGAAGGATGAACGGCCCGGCTGGTGGCCGTTCATCCTTCGAGGCTCGCTCCGCTCGCACCTCAGGATGACGGGGCGGGGGCGGGCAGCGTCTGCTAAGACACTTCGATCCGTATCGAAGCATCATTGACACCCGCCTGCTAGATTGGCGCCATCGATCCCTCATCGAAGGTACCAATCATGAAACGGGAAGTGATCCGCGTCGAACCGATCTCAAGCTGGCTGGAGCGCTGGAAGGCGCCGGCGTCGGCGGTCACGCGCGCGGGCAACATGGTGTTCGTCTCCGGCCTGCCGCCGTTCGATCCGGCAACCGGCGAGATCGCCACTAGTGCCTCGATCTAGCGGCAGAGCGAGCTCGTGATGGAGCAGCTCAGGCAGTGTCTTGAAGCGGCCGGCGCGTCGTTCGACAACGTGATGAAGTGCAACATCTTCTGCACCTCGGCCAAACACTTCGCCACCTTCAATACAATCTATCGAAAATACTTCGCGGATGACCTGCCGGCGCGGATCTTCGTCTGCATCCCGGAATGGACCGGGCCGTTCGACATCGAGATCGATTGCATCGCGATGGTGTGAGGGCGGTCACGCTCCGCTCCTGTCTTAAATCCGTGCAATTTGTAATTGTAGTCTCCCGGTTTTCACCGGGAGATGATCCGATGCCGGAAGTTGCCCTGCGCTATCTCCACATTCTCATCGCGATGATTGCCTTGGCCGCCGGCGGCCCGGCGCGCGCCCAGACCGGCACGCCGGTTGATCCAAAGCCCGTAGATCCAAGACTCGGTTGCGACAAGGCCGGCGCCGCGCCGCCGGTCGACCTCGGCGAGCCCGACAATATCGATCTGTTCAAGCGGCGGCTGCTGGCCTATCGCTGCACCGCCTATGAGAACGATATCGCCGAAGTGCTCGGCAAGGCGCGGCAATGGGTGGCGGCGCGCGCTGGCGAAGTCCAGCGTCCGGCCATCGTGCTCGATATCGACGAGACGTCGCTGTTCAACTGGCCCCGCATCTACCAGGACGACTACGCCTACATCCCTAATGTCCCGGGCGGCCACTGCGATTTCGCCGAGATCGGCGATCCCTGCGGCGACCTCGACTGGCAGCAGAGCGCGCGCGCCGTGGCGATCGGCCCGACGCTGCAGCTCTACAAGCTCGCCCGCTGCATCGACCAGGCCGCTTCCTGCACCAAGGTCGAGGTGTTCTTCGTTACCGGGCGGCGCGAGAAGGCGCACAACAACGAGATGGCGAGCGCCTGGACGCTGCGCAATCTTCAGCTCGCGGGCTTCGACGGCATCGCGCGCGATCACCTCTATATGCGCGACCCGGCCTCGACCGGCTCGGTCAGCATCCACAAGACCGCGGCGCGCACGGCGATCGAAGCCAAGGGCTTCGTCATCATCGCCAATGTCGGCGACCAGAAGAGCGATCTCGTCGGCGACGACAAGGGCGCGCACGCCGAGATGATTTTCAAGGTGCCGAACCCGTTCTACTTCATCGACTAGAGCGTTTTCGAGCGAAGTGGATACCGGTTCGCGTGAAGAAAACGCGTCAAGACAAGAAGCCGGAGCCCCGTTTCGATTCTATCGGAACGGGGCCGCGCCGTTGCGCCGTGGCTCACAGATCCTGCCGCGTCAGGCGGCCGTGCACCAGGACCGGCCGCGCGGCCGGCTTGTTCGGCACGTCGCCCATCGTCAGCGCCATCACCGAGACGGTGACCACGCGATCGATGATGGCGCGGACGTCGTCGAGATCGCATTTGCCCTCGGACAGCCGCAGCAGCCGTTCCTTCTCGCGGATGGTATGATGCGCCATCGCCAGCGCGAAGTGCAGGCCCCAGTACAGTTCGGTGTCGTCGCGGCCCGGCATCGCGCGGCGCATCGCGGCGGCGAATTTGCGCAAATGATCGACTTCGCGATTCTTGATGCGGCGGATCGGCGGCACGGATTCGATCGAGGCGCGGATCATGAAGCGCGCCGCGGTCGAGCCTTCGCGATCCGGCCCGAGGCAGCCGCGCAAAGTGGGGCCGACGAGGGCGCGCATGATGTCCTCGATCGCGGCGCGTCCGCCGCCGGCTTCCTCCGCGGCCTTCAATTCGTTGAGACGCTCGCGGTTGGTCTGGATGCTGCGGGTGACGAACAGCTCCGCGATCAATTCGTCCTTGGAGCCGAAATGATAGTTCACCGCCGCGAGGTTGACGTTCGCCTCCGCGACGATGTCGCGCAGCGTGACGTCGCCGAAGCCGCGGTCGGCATAGAGCCGCTCGGCGGCGGCGAGAATGGCGGATCGGGTCTGGTCGCTGGCCATGGCTGAGAGCCTTTCCGTTATTCCGCGGTACGCCGGGGAACGACGAAGACGACAGGGAGTTGCATTTCAAACATTTGTATGAAACTATCGTTTGAAGAGCCGGAAATGTCAATCCGCTGATCGCGGGGCGGCGCTCTGGCACACCACCGCCGCCGTTCCGCGAACGCCCTTGCGAGCCGCGGAGGCGGGGTCAACAATGTTGCCCAAAAGGCCAAGGCTCAAAGCCCAAAGGCTCAAAGTCCAAGGCTCAAACGGCAAGGCCCAAGCCCAAGTCTAGGAAACGAGGAGCGTCCCATGGATTTCACGATGTCGCCCAAGCAGAAGGAGTGGCTGGAGCGCGTTCAGGCTTTCATGACAACGCATATCCGCCCGGCGGTGCCGATCTACGAGAAGCAGGACGCCGAAGGCCCGCGCTGGAAGGTGATCCCGATCCTCGAGGATCTGAAGAAGAAGGCGAAGGCCGAAGGCCTCTGGAACATGTTCATGCCGCCGTCCTCGCATGAGGATGACGAATTCCACGGCGCGGGACTGACCAATCTCGAATACGCGCTGCTGTCGGAAGAGATGGGCCACATCTCCTGGGCGTCGGAAGTGTTCAACTGCTCCGCCCCCGATACCGGCAACATGGAAGTGTTCATCCGCTACGGCACCAAGGAGCAGAAGCGCAAATGGCTGCGCCCGCTGATGGACGGCGAGATCCGCTCCGCCTTCCTGATGACCGAGCCGGCGGTCGCTTCGTCTGACGCCACCAACATCGAGACCCGCATCGAGAAGGACGGCGATCACTACGTCATCAACGGCCGCAAATGGTGGTCGTCCGGCGTCGGCGATCCGCGCTGCAAGATCGCGATCCTGATGGGCAAGACCGACTTCAACGCCGCCAAGCATCAGCAGCAGTCGCAGATCCTGGTGCCGCTCGACACCCCCGGCATCAAGGTCGAGAAGATGCTGCCGGTGTTCGGCTTCGACGATGCGCCGCACGGCCACGCCCAGGTGCTGCTCGAGAACGTCCGCGTGCCGAAGGAAAACATCCTGCTCGGCGAGGGCCGCGGCTTCGAGATCGCGCAGGGCCGTCTCGGTCCGGGCCGCATCCATCACTGCATGCGCACCATCGGCCAGGCCGAGGAAGCGCTGGAGAAGATGGTGAAGCGGCTCGCCTCGCGCACCGCGTTCGGCAAGAAGATCATCGAGCATTCGGTCTGGGAGCAGCGCATCGGCGAGGCCCGCACCGACATCGAGATGAACCGTTTGCTGTGCCTCAAGGCCGCCGACATGATGGACAAGGTCGGCAACAAGACCGCGCAGGCCGAGATCGCGATGATCAAGGTTGCTGCTCCGAACATGGCGCTGAAGATCATCGACCAGGCGATCCAGGCGTTTGGCGGCGGCGGCGTCTCCGACGACGCTGGGCTCGCCAAGGCCTATGCCCACATCCGCACGCTCCGTCTCGCCGACGGTCCGGACGAGGTGCACAATCGCGCCATTGCCAGGCTCGAAGTTCGGAAGTATGCAAACACGTCGCACTGAGCATGACGCGGAACGCATGGCGTTCGCGCTGACATCGTGCTCAGAATGAAAAAGAGAAATCAGGCTGGCGTGCCAGCCTGATCGCGGGAGCGCCCCAACGCGCTCCTTGAAAAATCGAGTTGAGGGAGCGTCATCGTGGCGGACGGCGTCAGGAAAGACGAAGAATTTTCCGGAACACGGGAAGTCGAGGAGCGCCATCGTGTCAACGAGGCGAACCTCGACGCCTGGATGAAGGAACACGTCGAGGGCTATCAGGGTCCGCTCAAGGTCCTGCAGTTCAAGGGTGGCCAGTCCAACCCGACCTACAAGCTCGAAACCCCCGGCCGCAACTACGTGATGCGCCGCCGGCCGTTCGGTAAACTGTTGCCGTCGGCCCATGCGGTGGATCGCGAGTTCCGCGTCATCGCTGCGCTCGGCAAACAGAATTTCCCGGTCGCGAAAGCCTACGCGCTGTGCACCGACGATGCGGTGATCGGCTCGGCCTTCTACATCATGTCGATGGAGGAGGGGCGGGTGTTCTGGGATCCGACACTGCCGAGCCAGGACGCCGACGCACGCCGCGAGATCTTCACCAGCAAGATCGAGACGCTGGCGAAGCTGCACGTCCTCGATCCCGAAAAGATCGGCCTCGGCGATTTCGGCAAGCCTGGCAATTATTTTGCGCGGCAGGTCGACCGCTGGACCAAGCAGTATCGCGCGTCCGAAACGCAGCACATTCCGGAATTCGAGAAGCTCGCGGAGTGGCTGCCGAAGACGGTGCCGGAACAGAAGCGCGTCTCGGTCGTGCATGGCGACTATCGCCTCGACAACATGATCTTCCACGCCACCGAGCCGCGGGTGCAGGCCGTGCTCGACTGGGAGTTGTCGACGCTCGGCGATCCCATGGCCGACTTCACCTATCTGTTGATGCAGTGGACCATGCCGGGCCTCGCCAATGCCGACCTCAAGGCGTTGAACATTCCGAGTCAGGACGAGGCGGCGCAGATCTACTGCAACGTCACCGGCATGGCCGTGCCGGATCTCAACTGGTACTTCTCCTACAATCTGTTCCGCCTCGCCGGCATCACGCAGGGCATTGCGGGCCGCGTCCGCGACGGCACCGCCGCGAATGCCAAGGCGCTGGAGTCGGCCGCGCGAACCGTGCCGCTGTCGAAGGCGTCATGGGAATACGCGCAGAAGGCCGGCGCGATCTGACACGAAACGCAGCGCGATCCCCCAGGGTCGCGCTGCTTTCTTTCTTAACCTCGCCCCGCTTGCGGGGAGAGGTCGTATCGCATCGAAGATGCGATACGGGTGAGGGGGAGTTTCCACAGATCGTCTGTCACCGTTTGCGCGGATGCAGCCCCTCACCCCAACCCTCTCCCCGCAAGAGCGGGGCGAGGGAGCAGAGGGCCAGCGCTTCTGCGTCATGCGGCATGTTTCCACATTGTAGTCATCTGTGACTTGAGTTCGCAGCGCCGCTTTGGCAAGTCAGTCCGGTCAACGCCCGCCCTGGTCCTGATCGGACATTTTCATTTGCCCCTTTCCTCGAATCTTCGCGGCAGCCTGTTCATGGCTGCGGCCATGGCCAGCTTCACGGTCAACGACACCATTACCAAGGCGGTGTCGGCGGAGCTCAATATCGGGGAGATCCTGCTGGTCCGCGGCCTGGTCGCGATGGTGCTGGTCGCGGCACTCGCCTGGTACCGCGACGCGCTGCGCAGTTTTGCCGCGCTGTTGATCTGGCCGGTCGGATTGCGCGTGATCGGCGAGATCGGCGGCACGCTGACCTATCTGTCGGCGATCGCACAGATCCCGCTCGCCAACGCCTCGGCGATCTTCCAGGCGCTGCCGCTGGTCATCACGCTCGGCGCGGCGCTGGTGTTCGGCGAGCCGGTCGGCTGGCGGCGCTGGCTTGCGATCGCGGCCGGCTTCATCGGCGTGCTGGTGATCGTCCGGCCCGGCGCAGAGGGCTTCAGCCAGGCCGCGCTGCTGGCGCTGGCGTCGGTCGGTTTCTGCGCGGTGCGCGATCTCGCAACCCGCCGCATCCCAAAGAACCTGCCGACCGTGTTCATCACCCTGCTCACCACCGTGACGGTGACGACGGCGGGCGCCGCCGTGCTGGTGCCGCTCGGTGGTTGGAAGCCGCCGTCCGGCCATGCCCTCGGACTGCTCGCCTTCGCCGCGGTGCTGATCCTGATCGGCTATCAATGCATCATCGTGTCGCTGCGCACCGGCGACATCTCGGCGGTGGCGCCGTTCCGTTACACCGCGCTGCTGTGGGCGATGCTGACCGGCTATCTCGCCTTCGGCCACAAGCCCGACGGCGCGATGCTCGCGGGTGCTACGATCATCGTGGCCTCCGGCCTCTACGCGTTCTACCGCGAGCGCAAGCGCGACAAGCTCCGCCCCGCCGCAACCGGGCCGGGCCTGCCGCCGGATGGGCTGTGAGGTTCGCTCGCGCTCAATCCATCCCATGCGAGTTGCATGCTCATTCTACCGGGGGTAGAGTTGTGGGATGTCAGACCTTGATTTATCGAGTGACCCTCGGTGGCGCCGACTCTGGGAGCGGCCTTGGCGCTGCGATTCATGCGGGGACGAGCACTACGGAATTTTTCATCTCGCATGCGGCAAGCCGGCGCAATTTCCCGGACCCGAGGAGTTGGCGCCCAACCACGCCCTCCATCTCAGTGGTGATTTTCTCTCGGAAGATTTCTGCGTACGCGACGGCGAGCACTTCTTCGTGCGCTCCGTGCTGGAACTGCCGATCATCGGCAGTGACGACAAGCGGTTCGGCTTCGGCGTGTGGACGACGCTGTCGCGCGAAAATTTCGAGCGGTATATCGCGACTTTCGACAGTGGCGAGCAGGACGGCCTGGGGCCGTGGTTCGGGTGGTTCTCGAACTGTCTGAACGGCTATCCCGAGACGCTCAATCTCAAATGCCAGGTCCATCCCAAGAGCGGCCGCCAACGGCCACAGATCGAGTTGGAGCCGACTGAACACCCATTGGCGGTCGAGCAGAGGCTCGGAGTCACCTTTGATCGGGTACTCGAGATTTACACGATCAACGGACATGACATCCGCCGGTCGTTGACCGATTGACGGTCTGGTTTGTTGCGACCCAGTACGACGGGTTACGCCTTCGGCTAACTCGCCCCACGGAGTCTCGGCATCACGTCGCGCAATGCGCGATCAGCCGCGCGACAAAATCCCCGCAGGCCTCGAGCTGCGACATCTCGACGAATTCATCCGGCGTGTGGGCCTGCGCGATCGCGCCGGGACCGACCACGACCGACGGCACGTCCGCCATGCTGACGAACAGGCCGGCCTCGGTGCCGAAGGCGACCTTGGCGTGGTCGTTGCGGCCGGCGAGCTGTTTTGCCAACGTGACCACCGGATCATCTGCCGCCGTATCAAGCGCGGGGTAGTCGAGGATTTCCTCGAAGTCGATGCCGCATTCGGGATGCTGCCGGCGCATCCGGGGCTCGATCTCGGCCTTCGCCCAGGCGATGATCGCATCCGTCACTTGCCTCGACTCGGTGATGCCGATGCCGCGGCATTCGAACTCCACGGCGCAATGGTCGGGCACGATGTTCAGCGCGGCGCCGCCGCGAACGATGCTGGTGAGCAGGGTCGAGTGCGGGACGTCGTAGAGGCTGCTCTGTTCGGCACCCGCAGCCAGCAACGCAGCGCGGCGGCGGATCTCCATGATCAGCTCGGCCGCATATTCGATGGCGTTGACGCCGTCGGGCGCGATCGAGGAATGGCGGGCGAGCCCGCGGAACGTGGCGCGCACGCCGTACTTGCCCTTGTGGCCGATGATCACCTGCATCCGGGTCGGCTCGCCGACGAAGCAGCCGAGCGGCCTGACCGGCTTGCGTGCGACCTCGCGCAGCATCGGGCGCACGCCGACGCAACCGATCTCCTCGTCATAGGAGATCGCAAGATTGATCGGCGTCTTCAGGTCGGCCGCGAGCATTTCCGGAACCATCGCGAGACAGACCGCGACAAAGCCTTTCATGTCGGTGGTGCCGCGGCCGTAGAGCTTCCCGTCGCGCTCGACGAGCTCGAACGGATTGTGGCTCCAGTCCTGTCCCGCGACCGGCACGACATCGGTATGCCCCGACAGCACCAGCCCGGCCTTGTCCTCGGGGCCGACCGTGACCCAGAGCGAGGACTTCTGCCCGGTCTCATCGACAATGCGCTGGCTGCTGACGCCAAGCGAAGCAAGATAGCGCTCGATGTAATCGATCAGCGGCAAATTGCTGCGGTCGCTGACCGTGTCGAAGGCGACGAGGTCGGCGAGAAGTTTGCGGATGCGGTCGGGACGTGGGCTTTGCATGGATAGGGCCGTGAGCGGGAATGGATCACGCGCGACCATAGCAACGAAACTGTGAAAGGGAAAAGAATGCGGAGCCCCGGGTGAGTGAAGGCGAGACCCGTCAATTGATGGAACAACGAGTCCCTTCAACAACATCCGCCGCGGAGTATGGGTCCCGGCTTTCACCGGGACGACTCGCGGAAAAGCCGTGTTCTCACTCGTCATCGCCCGGCTCGCCGCCTCCGCTAAAGCTTCGGCGCGCCGGGGATTCGTGGGCCTCGTCGAAGCCTTGGCGAAGGCGGGACCGGGCGATCCAGTACGCCGCGGCCATCGGTTCAATAACGACTGCCTCTGTAATACTGGATCACCCGCGGGTGATGACACCGCGTGTTTGAATCGAGAACCATCCTCATCGTCGTCCCGGCGAAGGCCGGGACCCATAACCACCGATGGTCATTGTTGAACGATGCTGGAACGACGAGTCCCTTTCACGATACCTGCCGCGGCGTATGGGTCCCGGCCTGCGCCGGGACGACGGTGGTGAACGTGGCGCCGTTATCACGTCATCCGGACCTAGCCGGCACGGCGAACGGAGACCGCCCTTGTTAAATCGGCTTGCCCGTATACGGCATCGACGCGGTGAGGCCGCCGTCGACCGGGATCGCCTGGCCGTTGACGTAAGACGCCTCGTCGCTTGCCAGGAACAATCCCATCGCCGCGAGCTCGTGGGGCTGGCCGGGGCGCTTCAGCGGATTGAGCTGGCCGATCTTGTCCTGGGTGCCGCGCTCCTTGGCGCGATCGAACACCGGCTTGGTCATGCCGGTCTCGATCAGGCCCGGGCAGATCGCATTGATGCGCACGCCGGTGCCGGAGAGCGAGTAGGCGGTGGTCTGCACCAGGCTGATGACGCCGGCCTTGCTCGCGCCGTAGGGATGCCCGCTGGCGCCGGACTTCAACCCCGCGACGGAGGCGGTGCAGACGATCGAACCGTGGCCCTGCTTGGTCATGTACGGAATCGAATGCTTGATCGCGAGGAACGGGCCGATCAGATTGACGCGCAGCACCTCCTGCCAATGTTCCGGAGTCTGGTCGGCGAGCGGAACGAGGCCGCCGCTGACGCCGGCATTGGCCCAGATCGCGTCGAGCTTGCCGTATTTTGCGACGGCCTTGTCGATGAAGGCCTTCACGTCGCTCTCCGAGCCGGCGTCCGCAGTGACGGCCTCGACCGTGCCGCCGGCATCGCGCACGAGCTTGGCGGTCTCGTTGACGCCATCGGTGCGATCGACCGCGATCAGCTTGGCGCCTTCCCTGGTGAACAGCAGCGAGGCCGCGCGGCCGATGCCGCTGCCTGCGCCGGTGATGATGACGGATTTGCCTTCGAGGCGGCCCATGAGATTCTCCCTGTTCACATGATCCGTGGCACGCCTGCCGCGCGACGGAATTCAAACAAAATTTCAAACGTCAGAAGCACTTGAGACGATGTGCGGCGTGACGTACAGCGTGACGGGACACTATTGGAGGGCTCATCCGATGTCCAATCCAGAGAAGCCTAACGTGACGGTGACGCGGTGGTGGTGGGTTCGTCATGCGCCGGTGCGCAGCGACGGCGGCAACATCTACGGGCAGGAGGATATCGACTGCGACACCAGCGATGTCGAAGTGTTCGAGGCTGTCGCAAAGATGTTGCCGCGCAACGCCGTGTGGCATTCGAGCAATCTGAAGCGCACGCACAAGACGGCGGAAGCGATCTGGGCCGCCGGTTTCCCGAAGCCCGACAGCATGACGCAGGAGCGCGACTTTGCCGAGCTGCATCTCGGCCGGTGGCAGGGCATGAACCGCGCCGCGTTTCTCGCCAGCCGTCCGCCGGGCAATCTCTGGTTCGCCGACGTCAACGAGCCGGCACCCGGCGGCGAGAGTTTCATGGATCTCTACACCCGCGTCTGTCGCACCATCGTGCGGATCACGGCTGCGGAAGCCGGCAAGGACATCATCGCAGTCGGCCATGGCGGCGTGATCCGGGCCGCGGTCGGTCTTGCGCTTGGCGGCCAGCCGGACCGCGGTCTGTCTTTCGACATCGACAATGTCTCGGTGACGCGGCTCGATCACATTGCGGCGCCCAACGTATCGATGTGGCGGCTGCCGATGGTGAATCAGCAGCCCTGGATCGCCGATCCTCGCCACGCCGCAATGCATCAGCCGTCCGGGCCAGAGGTGCGGCCGGCGAGCAAGCTTGCGTGATCGCGCTATCGCAATACGACAACGCTGCTTAAGCTCAACACAGAATTCAAACACCTTACATCAGGGAGAGAAACATGACCTTGTTCGACATGAAGGGAAAAGTCGCCGTCATCACCGGCTCGACGCGCGGCATCGGGCGCGCGATCGCCGAGCGGATGGCCGAGCACGGCGCCAAGGTCGTGATCTCCTCGCGCAAGGCCGATGTCTGCGAAGAGGTGGCTGACGAGATCAACGCCAGCTATGGCAAGGGTACCGCGGTCGCGATCGCGGCCAACATCTCCTCGAAGGAAAACCTGCAGAATCTGGTCGATGAGAGCAACCGCGCCTTCGGCAAGATCGACGTGCTGGTCTGCAACGCTGCATCCAATCCATATTACGGCCCGCTCGCCGGCATCTCCGACGATCAGTTCAGAAAGATCCTCGACAACAACATCGTCGCCAACAACTGGCTGATCTCGATGGTGGTGCCGCAGATGATCGAGCGCAAGGACGGTTCGATCATCATCGTCTCGTCGATCGGCGGCCTGAAGGGCTCGACCATCCTCGGCGCCTACGCGATCTCGAAGGCCGCCGACATGCAGCTCGCGCGCAACCTTGCCTGCGAATACGGCAAGCACAATATCCGCGTGAACTGCATCGCGCCGGGCCTGATCAAGACCGACTTCGCCAAGGCGCTGTGGGACAATCCGGACAATCTGAAGGCCTCGACCGCGCGCTCGCCGCTGCTGCGCATCGGCGTGCCCGACGAAATCGCGGGCGCAGCCGTGATGATGGGCTCGCGCGCCGGTGACTTCATGACCGGCCAGACCATCGTGATCGACGGCGGCGCGACGATTAGCTGAGATCGTCGTTGGTGCGCAGAGCACACCACACATTCAACTCGTCATCACCCGCGAAAGCGGGTGATCCAGTATTCCAGAGGCTGTCGTTATTGAGCCGTTGGGCCGCGGCGTACTGGATCGCCCGGTCCCGTCTCCGCCCAAGGCTTCGACGAGGCCATGCATCCCCGGCGCGCCGAAGCTTCAGCGGAGGCGGCGAGCCGGGCGATGACAGCCTTGGATGCGGAGCGGGGAGTGTCCCAGTCACTCCACCGCCGCATACACCCCATTGCGCACCAGCGAGCGGGTGTATTCGCGCTGGCCCGGGCCCTGCATCATGAAGACCGCGATCAGGTCTTCGCTCGGATCGATCCAGAAGAACGTGCCGGCCATGCCGCTCCAGAAATACTGGCCGAGCGAGCCGGAGAACGGCGCGATGCCCTGCTGCATGCGCACCGCGAAGCCGAGGCCGAAGCTGTGGCCGGGCGACACCAGCGTGCCCTGAACCTTGACGCCGGCGCCGAGGTGATCGGAGGCCATGAATTCGAGCGTCTTGCGGCCGATGATCCTGGTGCCGTCGAGCGAACCGCCATTGAGCAGCATCTGCGCGAAGCGGGCATAGTCCATCGTGGTCGAAACCAGTCCGCCGCCGCCGGATTCCATCGCCGGCTTCTCCAGCATGTTGAACAGCTGCACCTTCTCATTGGTCCAGGGATCGTTGGCAAACGCCTCGGCCAGCCGGCCGGCATTGGCTTCCCCGGTGTGGAAGGCGGTCTCGTTCATTTGCAGCGGCGCGAGAATCCGTTCGGTGAGGAATTCGCCGAGCGTTTTGCCGCTGACGACCTCGATGATGCGGCCGAGGATGTCGGTGGAGCGGCTGTAGTTCCACTCGGCGCCGGGCTGGCAGACCAGCGGCATGGCGGCGAGCATGGTGGCGTGCTCGGCATTGGTGATCTTGCGGCTGCGCAGCCGCGACTGCTTGTAGAGCTCCTGCACCGGGCCGTTGCCGGTGTGGTCATACGTCAAACCCGACGTGTGGCGCAGCAGGTCCTGGATCGTCATCTGCCGCGTGACCGGGACCAGCTCGAGCTTGCCGTCGCGTTCGACGCCGACCTTGGTCTCGGCGAATTCGGGGATGAACTTCGCGACGGGATCGTTGAGCAGGAAGTGGCCGTCCTCCAGCAGCTGCATGATGCCGACCGAGACGATCGGCTTGGTCATCGAGAAGATGCGGAAGATCGTGTCATGCGTCATCGGCGCACTGGCGGCCGGGCCTTGCCGGCCGATCGCGTCGAACCAGCCGATCTGGCCGCGCCGTGCCACCAGCACCGTGAAGCCAGGCGCGGTTCCCTTGTCGACCTCGCGCTTGAAGGTGTCGGACAGCGCCTGCAGCCGCGCGCTCGACAGCCCGATCGATTCGGGCTTGGCGAGAGGGAGGGACGGGGTGGTCGGGCTGGCGGCATGCTTGGTGGCGGTTTGGGCGTTCATGGTCTCTCCCTGGTTCTTGATTCTTGCGGCGAGGTGCCGGCATGACGTGATGGCCGAAGTCTGGCGCAGAAGTTTTGCAATGAACAGAAGCTTCGCTGCTTCGCCCTTGCAAACCGGCCATGCCCTGTGCTTGAAACGGCGCGAACCGGCGGCGACGCTGGTTCCCTGCAGGAGTGTAGCTCAATTGGTAGAGCACCGGTCTCCAAAACCGGGGGTCGCAGGTTCGAGCCCTGCCACTCCTGCCAGCTTTTAGCCAACAATTTGAATGCCTTGCCCGAGGTCCTGGACCCCGGCCATGATCATTTTGACTTACTTGATCAGCGGGCAGCCGCCGTCCTTGAGCGGCCGGAACGCCTGCTCGCCGGGCACCTCGGCGAGCACCTTGTAGTAATCCCACGGCGCCTTTGATTCCTCGGGCTTCTTGACCTCGAACAGGAACATCGAGTGCACCATGCGGCCGTCTTCGCGCACCACGCCGTTATCGGTGAAGGCGTCGCGGACCGGGGTCGCGCGCATCTTCGCCAAAACCTGTTTGGTCTCCTTGGTGCCGGCGGCCTTCACCGCGTTGAGGTAGTGCAGGGTGGCGCTGTAGGTCGCGGCCTGGTTCATGGTCGGCATCCGCTTGGTGCGCTCGAAGAAGCGCTTGCCGAAGGCGCGGGTGCGGTCGTTGAGATCCCAATAGTAGGCCTCGGTGATGATCAGGCCTTGCGCGAGCTTCAGCCCGAGGCTGTGGATGTCGGAGATGAACATCACGATCCCGGCGAGGTTCTGCCCGCCCGCAACGACGCCGAATTCGGCGGCCTGCTTGATCGCGTTGATGGTATCGCCGCCGCCATTGGCGAGGCCGACGATCTTCGCCTTCGACGACTGCGCCTGCAGCAGGAAGGAGGAGAAGTCCGGCGTGTTGAGCGGGTGACGGGCGCTGCCGAGCACCTTGCCGCCGGCGGCGCGGACCACGTCGCCAGTGTCGCGCTCGATCGAGTGGCCGAACACGTAGTCGGCGGTGATGAAGAACCAGGTGTCGCCGCCGTTCTTCACGATCGCGCTGCCGACGGTGTGGGCGTTGGCGTAGGTGTCGTAGGTCCAGTGCAGCGTGTAGGGCGAGCAGGATTTTCCGGTGATGTCGGAGCTCGCCGCGTCCGTCACGATCATGATCTTCTCGAACTGCTTCGACATCTCCATGCCGGCGAGCGCGGTCGCCGAGGTCGGCATGTCGATGATCATGTCGACGTTCTCGGCCTCGTACCATTTGCGGGTGATGGTGGCGGCGACATCGGCCTTGTTGAGGGCATCGGCGGTGATGAGCTCGATCGGCTTGCCGAACATCGAGCCGCCGAACTCCTCGATCGCCATCTTGGTGGCCTCGACATTCCCGGCGCCGCCGATGTCGGAATAGACCGACTGGAAATCGGTCAGCACGCCGATCTTGAGCGGCGTCTGTTGCGCGAGCGCGGGTCCGGCCCACGCCGCGGCGAGCAGGCCGGCGGCGGACAGACTCGTGGCGATAGATTTCATGGCGATGCGTCCTCCCAGGGTGTTCTTATCGGTTTGTCCGACAAAGCTAGATTTGCCCAGTTCCAGTGTCAATTCCGGTCGGCTGGGTGCGACAATCCGGCTTGAAATGGCCTATTTGACGCTCCGAACGTCTTCTTCTATCCTTTGTCCGACAAACGACAATCGGGAGCCCAAGGTGGCCGCTACGCCGTTGTTCCGGCGCATCGACGTTGCGCCGGCGTACCGGAAGGTCGCCGACGCGATCGAACGCGAGATCATCAACGGCCGCATCAAGCCGGGCGAGCCGATCGGCACCGAGCAGCAGCTGGTCGCGCAGTTCGGCGTCAACCGCTCGACGGTGCGCGAAGGCATTCGCGTGCTTGAGGAGGGCGGGCTGATCCGCCGCGATTCCAGCCGCCGCCTGCAGGCCTGCCTGCCACGCTACAACAAGCTCGCCACGCGATTGTCGCGCGCGTTGATCCTGCACGAGGTCACGTTCCGCGAATTGTTCGAGACCTCGATGACGCTGGAGGTCGCGAGCGTCGAGGGCGCGGTGGAGCGCGCGACCGAAGAGAATATCGCCGAGCTCACCGGCAATCTCGAACGCAGCGCTGATGTCGTCGGCAATCCCGCCGGGCTCGCCGAGCTCGATGCGGAATTCCACGTGCTGATGGCCAAGGCCTCGCAGAACCGCGTGCTGCAGCTCGCGCGTGAGCCCGCCGCGCAACTGTTCTTTCCGACCACCGAGATGATCGTCGGCGGCGTGCCCGAAGGCGGCGCGCGCCTCGTCGAGGCGCATCGCCATATCCTCGATGCGATCACGCGGCGCGACAAGGAGGCCGGCGTGCTGTGGACGCGGCGGCATCTGCAGGACTGGCGGCGCGGCTTCGAGAAGATCGCCTCGCTCGATCGCTCGGTCGAGCACACCTACATGGAACACGCCTACGCCGCACGGCAATAGCCACGGCTAGGCAAACACCAGACAACGACAAAAAGCACATTCGGGAGGGACATATGAGCGACAACATCGCAGCAACCATTCAGCGCGCCCGCGAGCACAGCATTGGCGACCTCTTGCGCCGGTCTGCAAAGCGCTATCCCAACAAGACCGCGCTGATCTGCGGCGAGGTCAGCTGGACCTTCGCGGAGATGGACGCGATCTGCAATCGGCTCGGGCGCGGCTTGCTTGGCCTCGGCGTTGCGAAGGGCGACCGCGTCGCGGTGCTGTCGCGCAACTCGCACGGCTTCGCGGCGTTGCGCTTCGCGGTGGCGCGGATCGGCGCGATCCTGGTGCCGATCAACTTCATGCTCAATCCCGACGAGATCAATTTCATCCTCGCCAATTCCGGCGCCAAGCTGCTCGCGGTCGGGCCCGATTTCGTGGAGACCGCGCATGCCGCCGCGGCCAAGGGCTCAGCGGTCGAAACCCTGATCTGGCTGCCGGGCGAGGACCCGGCCACCGCGCCCGACGGCATCACGACATTCGACAGCCTGCTGCACAGCGACGCCTCAGCGCCGGATGTCTCGATCGACAGCCGCGATCCCGCGCAGATCATCTACACCAGCGGCACAGAATCGCTGCCGAAGGGCGCAATCCTCACCCATGAAGCCGTGATGTGGCAGTATGTCAGCTGCATCATCGATGGCGGCATGGCGAGCGACGACACCGTGTTGCACGCGCTGCCGCTCTATCATTGCGCGCAGCTCGACGTGTTCCTGGGACCCGCGATCTATCTCGGCGCCACCAGCCTCATCACCGGCAAGCCGGTGCCAGACAACGTCCTCGCGCTGATCGCGGCGCACAAGATCAATTCGTTCTTCGCGCCGCCGACGATCTGGATCGCGATGCTGCGCTCGCCGGCTTTTGACCGCACTGACCTGTCGACCCTGCGCAAGGGCTATTACGGCGCCTCGATCATGCCGGTCGAGGTGCTGCTCGAATTGCAGCGCCGGCTGCCCGACGTGAAGTTCTGGAATTTCTACGGCCAGACCGAGATCGCGCCGCTCGCGACCGTGCTGACGCCGGAGGACCAGCTGCCGAAGGCCGGCTCCGCCGGCAAGCCCGCGATCAATGTCGAGACCCGGGTGGTCAAGCCCGACATGACCGACGTCGCGGTAGGCGAAGTCGGCGAGATCGTGCACCGCTCGCCGCATCTGTTGTCCGGCTACTACAACGATCCGGTCAAGACCGCGGCCGCGTTCGCCGGTGGCTGGTTTCATTCCGGCGATCTCGCGACCGTCGACGCCGATGGCTACATCACCGTCGTCGACCGGGTGAAGGACATGATCAAGAGCGGCGGCGAGAACGTTGCGAGCCGCGAGGTCGAGGAGATGATCTACCGGCTGCCTGAAGTGTCGGAGGTTGCGGTGGTCGGACTGCCCGATCCGCGCTGGATCGAGGCGGTGACCGCGATCGTCGTGGTCAAAGCCGGCGAGAGCCTCGATGCCGACGCCGTCATCAAGCACTGCGCGGCGTCGATGGCCCATTTCAAGGTGCCGAAGCGTGTCATCTTCGTCGACAGCCTGCCGAAGAACCCGAGCGGCAAGCTGCTCAAGCGCGAACTGCGGCAGCGCTATGTCGGCGGCGCGACGCTGGATCAGGCGGTCCAGAAGAGCTTTGCCGGGTAATCGGCCCGGCGGCCGCGGCGGATGGCCGGGGGCAATGGACCTCGGGCCGTGCGCCTAAGTGCTTGATTTGAGGGGCTCTGTCCCGGTCCGCCGCAGGCGCGGCCGGGGCCGGGCGCGACGGTGCCGATCTTGACGTTTGGCTCCTCTCGCAGTAGATACGCGGCACTCGCAGCCGGCCCGCTTTGATGGCGGATATCCGGCGCGGCCTAATTCCCCGAACATTCGAGCTCGTTTATCGGCTCAACCTTCCAAACGAGGGCTGGGTCCGCAAGGTCGGCTGTTCGGATTCCTTGAAACGTTGCAATCGTCCGGAGACGGACGCGGATCTCACGATGGCTTTCAGCCCGTTCAAATTCCTTCAGGAAGTGCGCTCGGAGACCGCCAAGGTCACCTGGCCGACGCGCCGCGAGACGACGATCACCACCATCATGGTGTTCGTGATGGTGGCGCTGGCCTCGATCTTCTTCTTCGCCGCAGATCAGATCATCCGTTATCTGATCACCCTGATACTGGGCATCCACTGATGAGCATGGGAACTCAATTGATGGACAAGCGCTGGTACATCGTTCACGCCTATTCGAACTTCGAGAAGAAGGTTCAGGAATCAATCCGCGAGCAGGCCAAGCAGCGCGGGCTGGAAGAGCTGTTCGAGCAGATTCTCGTGCCGACCGAAAAGGTCACCGAGGTGCGGCGCGGCCGCAAGATCGACGCCGAGCGCAAGTTCTTCCCGGGCTATGTGCTGGTGAAGATGAAGCTGACCGACGAGGCGTTCCATCTGATCAAGAACACCCCGAAGGTGACCGGCTTCCTCGGCGCGGAAAACAAGCCGATGCCGATTTCGGAAGCCGAGGCGATGCGGATCCTGCACCAGGTGCAGGAGGGCGTGGAGCGTCCGAAGGCGTCGGTGTCGTTCGAAATCGGCGAGAACGTGCGCGTGGCCGACGGCCCGTTCGCCTCGTTCTCCGGCGTGGTGGAAGAAATCGACGAGGCGCGCTCGCGCGTGAAGGTCGCGGTGTCGATCTTCGGCCGCGCGACCCCCGTGGAACTGGAATTCGGTCAGGTCGAAAAGGTGGTCTGACCGGACGGCGTGGGGTATATGCCTCGCGTCAAGTAAGAGGCCGTGGGAGGGAGGAGGCGGTCGCCAGCCCCCTTCAACCGAACCACGGAACCTGAAACCGCCGGCACCGTCCGGCACAACAGGAGTGATAGATGGCAAAGAAAGTGACCGGATACCTGAAGCTTCAGGTCCCGGCCGGTGCGGCGAATCCTTCGCCCCCGATCGGTCCCGCGCTTGGTCAGCGCGGTCTGAACATCATGGAGTTCTGCAAGGCGTTCAACGCCCAGACCCAGAAGGAAGAGAAGAACACCCCGATCCCGGTGATCATCACGATCTATGCGGACCGGTCCTTCACCTTCGAAATGAAGACCCCTCCGATGTCCTACTTCCTCAAGCAGGCCGCCAAGATCCAGTCCGGGTCGAAGGCGCCGGGCCGTGACAAGGCCGGTGCGGTGACCAAGGCGCAGGTGCGCGAGATCGCCGAGAAGAAGATGAAGGACTTGAATTGCGACACCATCGAATCGGCCATGAAGATGGTCGAGGGCTCTGCCCGCTCGATGGGTCTGGAAGTTGCGGGGTAACGGGCCATGACAATCGGAAAGCGTCTGAAGAAGGCCCGCGAGGGTGTCGATCGCGAGAAGCTCTACCCGCTCGCGGACGCCATCAAGATGGTCAAGGAGCGCGCCAAGTCGAAGTTCGACGAGACGATCGAGATCGCGATCAATCTCGGCGTCGACCCGCGCCACGCCGACCAGATGGTCCGCGGCGTCGTCAACCTGCCGAACGGCACGGGCCGCACGCTGCGCGTCGGCGTGTTTGCGCGCGGCGCCAAGGCTGAGGAAGCCAAGGCCGCGGGTGCCGACGTCGTCGGTGCCGAAGACCTGGTCGAGAAGGTGCAGGGCGGTGCGATCGATTTCGATCGTTGTATCGCGACCCCCGACATGATGCCGCTGGTCGGCCGCCTCGGTAAGGTGCTCGGTCCGCGCGGCATGATGCCGAACCCGAAGATCGGCACCGTGACCATGGACGTCACCAACGCCGTGAAGGGCGCCAAGGGCGGCTCGGTCGAGTTCCGCGTCGAGAAGGCCGGCATCGTGCAGGCCGGCATCGGCAAGGCCTCGTTCTCCGAGGACAAGCTGGTCGAGAACGTCAAGGCGCTCGCCGACGCGGTCTCCAAGGCGAAGCCGGCGGGTTCCAAGGGCACCTACATTCAGCGCGTGGCGGTTTCCTCCACCATGGGCCCAGGCGTGAAGGTCGAGCCGGGCACGATCCTCGGCTGAAGCCTTTGACCGTGACGAGATAAAGAGGGGCGGGATCGGGCAACCGGTTCCGCCCTTTGTTCTTGCCAGAGCGTTTTCGAGCGAAGTGGGTACCGGTTCGCGTGAAGAAAACGCGTCAAACAAGACCCTGAAGTGTCTCGCAGGAAACAACAACAATGCCCGATAAGGTCCTGGTCTATTCGCGCTTTCCCAAGGCCCAGCTGATCCGCTTCGGCGAGCGCTATGAACTGCTCAATGCGGCAGGCAAGCGGCTGGACGAGGCTTTCCCGGCGGCCGACCTTGCCGAGATCCGCGCCATGATCACCGCGGGCGGCACGGCGCTCGGTGCTGATGCCATGGATCGGCTGCCGAAGCTCGGCGCGATCGTCTGCTACGGCACCGGCTATGACGGCGTCGATCTCGCCGCCGCCGCCCGGCGCGGCATCGCGGTGGGCCATAGTCCGGGTGCCAATGCGGCATCGGTTGCCGACACGGCAGTGACCCTGATGCTGGCGTCGGTGCGGCGTCTGCTGGTGGCCGATCATTACGTGCGGAGCGGTGACTGGGCCGGTGCGAAGCCGTCACCGATGATGCGGCCGCAGGCGGGCATGCGCGGCCGCAAGGTCGGCGTCTACGGGATGGGCGAGATCGGCCGCAAGATCGCGAGCCGCGTCGCCGCCTTCGAGACCGAGGTCGGCTATTTCAGCCGCTCGAAGCACGACGTGCCCTACCAGTATTTTCCGACGCTGGAGGCGCTCGCCGACTGGTGCAGCGTGCTGATGATCGCCGTACGCGCCGGTGCCGAGACCGAGCACGCAGTCAACGCCGATATCCTGCGCCGGCTCGGCAGCGACGGCTTTGTGGTCAACATCTCGCGCGGCTCCGTCATCGACCAGCCGGCGCTGGTCGCGGCGCTGACCGACGGGGTGATCGCCGGCGCCGGTCTCGACGTCTTCGCCCGGGAGCCGCATGCACCTGACGCGCTGACCGGGCTGCCGAACGTGGTGTTGTCGCCGCATCTCGGCGGCCATACCCTGGAATCGCATGTGGCGATGCAGGACTGCGTGCTCGCCAATCTCGATGCGTTCTTTGCCGGCAAGCCGCTGCCGTATAAGGTGAGGGGCGCTTGAGTGCCTGCTGGTTCCCGTCTCGGAACCGGTATCCGGTCGTCATATTAAACTGGTCCAATATTTGCTCTTGGCAAGTACGGCAGGACCGGCTACATAGCGCCTTCCGGGCGTGCTGGCACTTGCTGGCATGTCCGTGCTCGCATTCCGAAAACCTGAGATGATAGGAGATCATTCCTTTCCGCATGCCCGCAAGGATGCTCGAAAGGAAGGAGACCCGTCGCCTCGGAACGGAGTAAGAGCAGGGGCCTTCAGCGTGCTGAAGTGCCTCGATCCTGTCCAAGACTGCAGGCGCCCGCGAGAACTTCGTGTTTTCAACGGCTTAATCGCATGGCCTGCATAGACGGGTGAAGACCGGATTTTGCACTCCACGCCGCGATCTGTCGCGGCTTGATAGGCTGGTTTGGTTCGAACCTCGACAGCCCATGGCCGCAAGGCTCTGGGAGGGCAGGCTTCTAGATGTCGTCTTGCCCGGCATGTCCGAAGGGTCTTAGCGACCCTCCGGATCAGGTTTAGGGCGGGACGATGGGTGCAACCCGGCGGTCCTGCCTTCGCGGAAAGGCCGCCAACCGGAAAGAGCTTGCTGTGGAACGAGCGGCAAAAAAAGAGTCGGTCGAACAACTTAACGAGGTCTTCAAGACCACGTCGGTTGCGATCGTTGCTCACTATTCCGGCCTCACCGTGGCCCAGATGCAGAAGCTGCGCATGCAGATGAAGCAGGCGGGTGCATCGGTGAAGGTCTCGAAGAACCGTCTCGCCAAAATTGCTCTTGAAGGCACTGACGTCGTTGCCATCGGCTCCCTGCTGAAGGGGCCGACCGTGATCGCTACTTCGAACGATCCGGTTGCGGCGCCAAAGGTTGCCGTCGAATTCGCCAAGGCGAACGAGAAGTTCGTCATCCTCGGCGGCTCGATGGGTAAAACCGTCCTGAATGTCGACAGCGTGAAGGCGCTTGCCTCACTGCCGTCGCTCGACGAACTGCGCGGTAGGATCGTTGGCCTCCTCGTGGCGCCGGCGACCAAGCTTGCTCAGCTGTCCAACGCGCCCGCGGCCAAGCTCGCACGCGTCATTCAGGCTCATGCCTCAAAGAGCGAAGCGGCCTGACCCCTTCGCTAATCTCAAACCTGGTTCGAACCAAACGCTTAAGGAACTGAACAATGGCTGATCTGCAGAAAATCGTCGACGACCTCTCGAGCCTCACCGTGCTCGAAGCGGCCGAACTCGCCAAGCTCCTCGAAGAAAAGTGGGGCGTGTCCGCCGCTGCCGCCGTCGCGGTTGCTGGCCCGGCTGCCGGCGGCGCTGCCGCTGCTCCGGCTGAAGAGAAGACCGACTTCACCGTCGTGCTGGCTGCTGCCGGCGACAAGAAGATCGAAGTCATCAAGGAAGTCCGCGCCATCACGGGCCTCGGCCTGAAGGAAGCCAAGGACCTCGTCGAAGGCGCTCCGAAGCCCGTCAAGGAAGGCGTCAACAAGGAAGAAGCCGACAAGATCAAGGCCCAGCTCGAGAAGGCTGGCGCCAAGGTCGAGCTCAAGTAATGTGCGATCCGGGAGCGCCGCAGGGCGCTCCCGGGCCATGCAAACGGCGTGCGACAGGTTGTCGCGTAGCATGCCGGACACAAAAAAGTGTGGGGATCCGTGGACTTAACCCTCGAATCTCCTTTATTGCCATCCCATATCGGTTTGGCAGCGGAAAAACACGGTAGGCGGCGGGGGCGGCAGGGTCCCTGGCGGAAGCCGTTGGGAGACAGTCAGATTTCGGGCTTTTTCAGTCCGTAAAGCGGAGCGTTTGGACGAGCGGGTGCAGTGATGCGCCCCGCGCGTTGTTTTGCGTTTTGGAGGTGGTTGGGGCCGGGACGGGGATTTAATTCCTGACTTTGCGCTTCGTTCCTTCGAGACGATTCGAAATTCAACCCGGGGGCCGACGGCAGTCGTGTCCCGGAAGGTTCGCCCCACAAAGGCGACGAAAATGAGAGGCCACGATGGCGCAGCAGACATTCACCGGTCGCAAACGCGTACGCAAGTTTTTCGGTCACATCAAGGAAGTCGCCGAGATGCCGAACCTCATCGAGGTTCAGAAGGCGTCCTATGACCAGTTCCTGATGGTTGACGAGCCGGCCGGCGGCCGCCTCGACGAGGGCCTGCAGGCGGTGTTCCGTTCGGTGTTCCCGATCTCGGATTTCTCCGGCACCTCGATGCTCGAATTCGTTCGCTACGAATTCGAACAGCCGAAGTACGACGTCGACGAGTGCCGCCAGCGCGGCATGACCTTCGCTGCGCCGCTCAAGGTGACGCTGCGCCTCATCGTGTTCGATATCGACGAGGAAACCGGCGCCAAGTCGGTGAAGGATATCAAGGAGCAGGACGTCTACATGGGCGACATCCCGCTCATGACGATGAACGGCACCTTCGTCGTCAACGGCACCGAGCGCGTCATCGTCTCGCAGATGCATCGTTCGCCGGGCGTGTTCTTCGACCACGACAAGGGCAAGACCCATTCGTCCGGCAAGCTGCTGTTTGCCGCGCGCGTGATTCCGTATCGCGGTTCCTGGCTCGACATCGAGTTCGACGCCAAGGACATCGTGTTCGCGCGCATCGACCGCCGCCGCAAGCTGCCGGTGACCTCGCTGATGTACGCGCTCGGTCTCGACGGCGAGCAGATCCTGTCGACCTTCTACAAGAAGATCACCTACAAGCGGACCAAGGACGGATGGCGCGTGCCGTTCGATGCCAACCGCTTCCGCGGCTATTCGACCGTCAACGACCTGATCGACGCCGACACCGGCAAGGTGGTGCTCGAGGCCGGCAAGAAGCTGACCGTGCGCCAGGCGCGCCAGCTGCAGGAGAAGGGCCTCAAGGCGCTGCGCATGTCGGACGAGGAGCTCGTCGGCAACTACCTCGCCGAGGATCTCGTCAACCCGAAGACCGGTGAAATCTACGCCGAAGCCGGCGAGGAGATCACCGAGAAGTCGCTCAAGGTGCTCAACGAGCAGGGCTACAAGGACCTGCCGCTGCTCGACATCGACCACGTCAATGTCGGCGCCTACATCCGCAACACGCTGTCGGCCGACAAGAACATGACGCGTGAGGACGCGCTGTTCGACATCTACCGCGTGATGCGTCCGGGCGAGCCGCCGACGCTGGATTCGGCGCAGGCGATGTTCCAGTCGCTGTTCTTCGATGCCGAGCGCTACGACCTTTCCGCGGTCGGCCGCGTCAAGATGAACATGCGCCTCGAGCTCGATGCGCCCGACACCCATCGCACGCTGCGCAAGGAAGACATCCTGGCGGTCATCAAGACGCTGGTCGACCTGCGCGACGGCAAGGGCGAGATCGACGACATCGACCACCTCGGCAACCGCCGGGTGCGCTCGGTCGGCGAGCTGATGGAGAACCAGTACCGGATCGGCCTGCTCCGCATGGAGCGCGCCATCAAGGAGCGCATGTCGAGCGTCGATATCGACACCGTGATGCCGCAGGACCTGATCAACGCCAAGCCCGCGGCCGCCGCGGTGCGCGAGTTCTTCGGTTCCTCGCAGCTGTCGCAGTTCATGGACCAGACCAACCCGCTGTCGGAGATCACCCACAAGCGGCGCCTGTCGGCGCTTGGACCGGGCGGTCTGACCCGCGAGCGTGCCGGCTTCGAAGTCCGCGACGTGCATCCGACGCATTACGGCCGTATCTGCCCGATCGAAACGCCGGAAGGTCCGAACATCGGCCTGATCAACTCGCTGGCGACGTTCGCGCGCGTCAACAAGTACGGCTTCGTCGAGACGCCCTATCGCAAGATCAAGGACGGCCGCGTCACCGACGAGGTGGTCTATCTGTCGGCGATGGAAGAGGGGCGCTACCGCGTCGCGCAGGCCAACGTGCCGCTCGATGCCAAGGGCCGCTTCACCGATGATCTGGTGGTCTGCCGTCATGCCGGCGAAGTGCTGCCGGTGACGCCGGACAAGGTCGACTACATGGACGTGTCGCCGAAGCAGCTGGTTTCGGTCGCCGCGGCGCTGATCCCGTTCCTCGAGAACGACGACGCCAACCGCGCGCTGATGGGCTCGAACATGCAGCGCCAGGCGGTGCCGCTGGTTCGCGCCGAGGCGCCGTTCGTCGGCACCGGCATGGAAGGCGTGGTCGCCCGTGACTCCGGTGCTGCGATCGCAGCCCGCCGTTCGGGCGTGATCGACCAGATCGACGCCACCCGCGTCGTGATCCGCGCCACCGAGGATCTCGATCCGACCAAGTCGGGCGTCGATATCTACCGGTTGATGAAGTACCAGCGCTCCAACCAGTCGACCTGCATCAACCAGCGTCCGCTGGTGAAGGTCGGCGACATCGTCAAGAAGGGCGACATCATCGCTGACGGTCCGTCGACCGATCTCGGCGAGCTCGCGCTCGGCCGCAACGTGCTGGTCGCGTTCATGCCCTGGAACGGCTACAACTTCGAAGACTCGATCCTGCTCTCCGAGCGGATCGTGAAGGACGACGTGTTTACGTCGATCCATATCGAAGAATTCGAGGTGATGGCCCGCGACACCAAGCTCGGGCCTGAGGAAATCACCCGCGATATTCCGAACGTCTCGGAAGAAGCGCTGAAGAACCTCGACGAAGCCGGTATCGTCTACATCGGTGCGGAAGTTCGCGCCGGCGACATCCTGGTCGGCAAGATCACGCCGAAGGGCGAGAGCCCGATGACGCCGGAAGAGAAGCTGCTCCGCGCCATCTTCGGCGAGAAGGCCTCCGACGTCCGCGACACCTCGCTACGCGTGCCTCCGGGCGTGCAGGGCACCATCGTGGAAGTCCGCGTGTTCAACCGCCACGGCGTCGACAAGGACGAACGTGCGCTGGCGATCGAGCGGGAAGAGATCGAGCGTCTGGCCAAGGACCGCGACGACGAGCAGGCGATTCTGGACCGCAACGTCTACAACCGCCTCGCCGAGTTGCTGGAGAACCGTCAGGGCATCGCCGGCCCGAAGGGCTTCAAGAAGGATACCAAGATCACCCGCGCGGTGCTCGACGAGTATCCGAAGTCGCAGTGGTGGCTGTTCGCCTCGCCGAACGACAAGCTGATGGCCGAGATCGAGGCCATGCGGAAGCAGTACGACGAGTCGAAGAAGGGCCTCGAGCAGCGCTTCCTCGACAAGGTCGAGAAGCTGCAGCGTGGCGACGAGTTGCCGCCCGGCGTGATGAAGATGGTCAAGGTCTTCGTCGCGGTGAAGCGCAAGATCCAGCCCGGCGACAAGATGGCCGGCCGTCACGGCAACAAGGGCGTGGTGTCGAAGATCGTGCCGATCGAGGACATGCCGTTCCTCGAGGACGGTACGCATGCGGACATCGTGCTCAATCCGCTCGGCGTGCCGTCGCGCATGAACGTCGGGCAGATCCTCGAGACGCATCTCGGTTGGGCCTGCGCCGGCCTCGGCAAGCGCATCGGCCAGACCATCGACGCCTATTATCAGAGGCAGGATCTCAAGCCGCTGCGCGAGACCCTGAAGAAGATCTACGGCGAGGATGAAACCATCAAGTCGCTGAACGACAACGAACTGCTGGAGCTCGGCCGCAACCTGAGCCACGGCGTGCCGATCGCCACCCCGGTGTTCGACGGCGCCAAGGAAGCCGACATCGAGGAGATGCTGAAGCTCGCGGGCTTCGACGCCTCCGGCCAGTCGACCGTCTATGACGGCCGTACCGGCGATGCGTTCGATCGCAAGGTGACGATGGGCTACATCTACATGCTCAAGCTGCACCATCTCGTGGACGACAAGATCCACGCGCGTTCGATCGGTCCGTACTCGCTCGTCACCCAGCAGCCGCTGGGCGGCAAGGCGCAGTTCGGCGGCCAGCGCTTCGGCGAAATGGAGGTCTGGGCGCTGGAAGCCTACGGCGCCGCCTACACGCTGCAGGAGATGCTGACCGTGAAGTCGGACGACGTCGCCGGCCGTACCAAGGTGTACGAGGCGATCGTGCGCGGCGACGACACCTTCGAGGCCGGTATTCCGGAATCGTTCAACGTGCTGGTCAAGGAAATGCGCTCGCTCGGCCTCAACGTCGACCTGCACAATTCCAAGGTGGGACCGGCGCCGACGTCGGAAGCGGCCGAGTAACGCTGTGATTGATGCCCGGCGCGACATGCGCCGGGCCTTCGCGCTCCGCTCGGACGTTGAGCGGGGCGCGCGCTGACTAAAACTCTCGAATTTGCTGCCGGTGACGATCGGCACGCGAGGAGAAGACCATGAATCAAGAGATTATGAATCTTTTCAATCCGACGACGCCGGCTCAGGTCTTCGACCAGATCCGGATTTCGATCGCGTCTCCGGAGAAGATTCTGTCCTGGTCGTACGGCGAGATCAAGAAGCCGGAGACCATCAACTACCGCACCTTCAAGCCGGAGCGCGACGGCCTGTTCTGCGCGCGCATCTTCGGGCCGATCAAGGACTACGAGTGCTTGTGCGGCAAGTACAAGCGGATGAAGTACAAGGGTATCATCTGCGAGAAGTGCTCGGTCGAGGTGACGCTGTCGCGCGTCCGGCGCGAGCGCATGGGCCATATCGAGCTGGCGGCTCCGGTCGCCCACATCTGGTTCTTGAAGTCGCTGCCGTCGCGCATCGGCCTGCTGCTCGACATGACGCTGAAGGATCTCGAGCGGATCCTGTACTTCGAATACTACGTCGTGCTGGAGCCGGGTCTCACCGCGCTGAAGGACCGTCAGCTGCTGTCGGAAGACGAGTATCTGAAGGCGCAGGACGAGTACGGCCAGGACAGCTTCACCGCCATGATCGGCGCCGAGGCGATCCGCGAGCTGCTCAAGGGTCTCGAGCTCGAGAAGCTCGAGGCGACGCTGCGTGCCGACATGGCGGAGACCGACTCCGACATCAAGCACAAGAAGCTCGCCAAGCGTCTGAAGATCGTCGAGGCCTTCCGCGTCTCCGGCAACAAGCCGGAATGGATGATCATGACGGTCGTGCCGGTGATCCCGCCGGACCTGCGTCCGCTGGTGCCGCTCGACGGCGGCCGGTTCGCGACCTCGGACCTCAACGACCTGTATCGCCGCGTCATCAACCGCAACAACCGCCTGAAGCGGCTGATGGAGCTGCGGGCGCCCGACATCATCATCCGCAACGAAAAGCGCATGCTGCAGGAGGCCGTCGACGCGCTGTTCGACAACGGCCGCCGCGGCCGCGTCATCACGGGCGCCAACAAGCGCCCGCTGAAGTCGCTCGCCGACATGCTGAAGGGCAAGCAGGGCCGGTTCCGTCAGAACCTGCTCGGCAAGCGCGTCGACTATTCGGGCCGTTCGGTGATCGTGGTCGGTCCCGAGCTGCGCCTGCATCAGTGCGGCTTGCCGAAGAAGATGGCGCTCGAACTGTTCAAGCCGTTCATCTACTCGCGCCTCGACGCCAAGGGCCTGTCCACCACGGTGAAGCAGGCCAAGAAGCTGGTCGAGAAGGAGCGTCCGGAGGTCTGGGACATCCTCGATGAGGTGATCCGCGAGCATCCGGTGCTGCTCAACCGCGCGCCGACGCTGCATCGCCTCGGCATCCAGGCGTTCGAGCCGGTGCTGATCGAGGGCAAGGCGATCCAGCTGCATCCGCTGGTCTGCGCCGCCTTCAACGCAGACTTCGACGGCGACCAGATGGCCGTGCACGTTCCGCTGTCGCTCGAAGCGCAGCTGGAAGCGCGCGTCCTGATGATGTCGACCAACAACATCCTGCATCCGGCGAACGGCCAGCCGATCATCGTGCCGTCGCAGGACATCGTGCTCGGCCTCTACTACGTCTCGATCATGCGCGAAGGCCTGCCCGGCGAGGGCAAGATCTTCGGCGACATGGCCGAGCTCGAGCACGCCCTGCATTCGAAGGTCATCCACCTCCACACCAAGATCAAGTACCGGTGGGAAGGCCTCGACGAGGAAGGCAAGCTGTCGAAGCGGTGGATCGAAACCACCGCGGGCCGCGTCATGCTCGGCAACCTGCTGCCGAAGAGCACCAAGATCTCGTACGACATCATCAACAAGCTGATGACCAAGCGCGAGATCTCCGGCGTGATCGACCAGGTCTACCGGCACTGCGGTCAGAAGGAGACGGTGATCTTCTGCGACCGCATCATGGCACTCGGCTTCTACAACGCCTTCAAGGCGGGCATCTCGTTCGGCAAGGACGACATGGTCGTGCCGGCGTCGAAGTGGAAGATCGTGGACCAGACCCGTACGCTGGCGAAGGATTTCGAGCAGCAGTACAATGACGGCCTGATCACCCATGGCGAGAAGTACAACAAGGTCGTCGACGCCTGGTCGAAGGCCGGTGAAGAAGTCGCCAAGGCGATGATGAAGGAGATCTCGTCGACCAAGAAGACGGCGGCGGGAGCCGATGCCGACATCAACTCGATCTACATGATGGCGCACTCCGGCGCGCGTGGTTCGCCGGCGCAGATGCGCCAGCTCGCCGGCATGCGCGGCCTGATGGCCAAGCCGTCGGGCGAGATCATCGAGACGCCGATCATTTCCAACTTCAAGGAAGGTCTGTCGGTGCTCGAGTACTTCAACTCGACCCACGGCGCCCGCAAGGGCCTCGCGGACACCGCGTTGAAGACCGCGAACTCCGGCTACCTCACCCGTCGTCTGGTCGACGTCGCGCAGGACTGCATCATCACGCAGACCGATTGCGGCACCAAGCTCGGCATCAAGATGCGCGCCATCGTCGATGCCGGCACCGTGGTCGCCTCGCTCGGCTCGCGCATCCTGGGCCGCACGGCCTGCGATGACGTGCGCGATCCCGCCACCAACGAGGTCGTCGTCAAGCGCGACACCTTGATGGAGGAGAGCCATGTCGACGCGATCCAGCAGGCCGGCATCCAGGAGGTGAAGATCCGCTCGGCACTGACCTGCGAGCTGATCAACGGCATCTGCGCCAAGTGCTACGGCCGCGATCTGGCCCGCGGCACCCCGGTCAACCACGGTGAGGCCGTCGGCGTCATCGCGGCGCAGTCGATCGGTGAGCCCGGTACGCAGCTGACGATGCGCACGTTCCACATCGGCGGCGCGGCCCAGCTCAACGAGCAGTCGTTCGTCGAATCGAACTTCGACGGCAAGATCGTGATCAAGAACAAGGCCATCGCCCGCAACAGCGAAGGCAGCCTGATCGCGATGGTGCGCAACATGGTTGTTGCGATCGTCGATGCCGACGGCGCCGAGCGTGCAACCCACCGTATTCAGTACGGTTCGAAGATGCACGTCGACGACGGCGACATGGTCAAGCGCGGCCAGCGCATCGCGGAGTGGGATCCCTATACCCGCCCGGTGCTCACCGAAGTCGAGGGCACGATCGGATTCGAGGACCTGGTCGAAGGCCAGTCGATCTCGGAAACGCTCGACGAATCGACCGGTATTGCCAAGCGCGTGGTCATCGACTGGCGCACGACGCGCGGCGGCTCGGACCTGCGTCCGGCCATCGTGGTCAAGGGCAAGGACGGCAAGGTGCTGAAACTCGCGCGTGGCGGCGATGCCCGCTACATGCTGTCGGTCGACGGCATTCTGTCGGTCGACATCGGCGCGAAGGTGATGCCCGGCGACATCCTGGCGCGTATCTCGACCGAGAGCGCCAAGACGCGTGACATCACCGGCGGTCTGCCGCGGGTGGCGGAACTGTTCGAGGCTCGCAAGCCGAAGGATGCGGCGATCATCGCGGAAACCGCGGGAACGATCCGCTTCGGCCGCGACTACAAGAACAAGCGCCGCATCTCGATCGAGCCGATGGACAAGACCGAGGAGCCGCGCGAGTACCTGATCCCGAAGGGCAAGCACATCCACCTTCAGGACGGCGATATCGTCGAAAAGGGCGATTTCATCGTCGAAGGCAATCCGGCGCCGCACGACATCCTGGCGATCAAGGGCATCGAGGAACTCGCTGCCTATCTGGTCAACGAAATCCAGGAGGTCTACCGGTTGCAGGGCGTGCTCATCAACGACAAGCACATCGAGGTGATTGTCCGTCAGATGCTGCAGAAGGTCGAAGTCACCGACCAGGGCGACACCGACATGATCTCGGGCGAGCAGGTCGACAAGATCGAGTTCGACGCGCTCAACACCAAGGCCAAGGAGGAGGGCAAGAAGCCCGCCACGGGTACGCCGGTTCTGCTCGGCATCACCAAGGCGAGCTTGCAGACCCGCTCGTTCTTCTCGGCGGCGTCGTTCCAGGAGACCACGCGCGTGCTCACCGAGGCTGCCGTCAACGGCAAGATCGACCCGCTCGAAGGCCTCAAGGAGAACGTCATTGTCGGCCGCCTGATCCCGGCCGGCACCGGCGCCTCGATGGCGCGGATCCGCGAAGTCGCGGTCAAGCGCGACAAGCTGATCCTCGACGAGCGCGAGAAGCAGCAGGCGGCGATCGTGCCGACGGCTCCGGAAGCGGAGCCGCTGGCGCTGCCGCCCGCGGAATAGGCCTCCGCAAGACTACGGTAATGGCGAGAAGGCCGGCGTTTTTGCCGGCCTTTTTGCTGCTTTCTTTCCCTGCTGCGGTGCAGGGACGCAGTTTGTTCATCTTCCCTTCAGGCAAAAAAGTGCTTTTGCTAGGGTGACTTAGACCGGCCGTTTGGCTGCCGGCAGCGACGGAATCCATATGCTCGACTTGGCTATCGTAGGCGGCGGCCCCGGGGGGCTGATGAGCGCCTGGTATTTGAAGCGCAAACTCGGCGACCTCTGCCGCGTCACCATCTTCGAGGCGTCGAACCGTCTCGGCGGCAAGATCGTCACGCGCAAATTCGACAGCGCGCCCGCGATGTACGAGGCCGGCGTGGCCGAGATCTACGACTACTCGATGACGGGACCCGACCCGCTGCGCGAGCTGATCCAGCATTTCGGCCTGCAGACGATCCCGATGGATGCCGAGCAGGTGCACCTCGACGGCGAGCTGCTCGCCGACGTCCCGGGCATGCGCCGCAAATACGGCGCGAAGACCGCGGCCGCGATCGAGGCATTCCGCAAGCGCTGCGCCGACCTGGTGTCGCCGCACGAGTATTACGAGGGCATCGGCGCCCACGACAACGAGCACCCGTGGGCCTACAAGACCGCCGAGCAGATCCTCGACGAGGAGGTCGAGGACGCGACCGCCAAGCGGTTCTTCAAGGTGATGGCGCGCTCCGACATCGCGACCGAGAGCCACAACACCAACGGCCTCAACGCGCTGAAGAACTACGTGATGGATGTCGACGGCTATATCGGCCTGTATTCGATCCAGAACGGCAACGAGCAGCTGATCGATTGCCTGCGCTCGGAGGTCAGCGCCGACATCCAGCTCAACCATCGCGTCCTCAAGGTCGGCAAGACCGCGGCCGGACGCTACCAGCTCAACATGATGAACGGCAAGGGGCCGGAGACGCGCGACTTCGACCTCGTGCTGGTCTGCCTGCCGCATTCCTGGCTCGCGACCATGCGCTGGGACGGCGAGCAGCTGCGCAAGTCGATGGTCAAGCACGTCGCCTATTTCGACCGGCCCGCGCACTATCTGCGTGTCTCGATCCTGTTCGACGAGCCGTTCTGGGGCGAGAAGATCCCCGGCGCCTGGTTCATGTCGGAGGCGTTCGGCGGCTGCTGCGTCTACAATGAGGGCGCGCGCCACGACGTCGGCAAGCACGGCGTGCTGAACTGGCTGATCGCCGGCTCCGACGCGCTCGCCTACGCCAATCTCAGCGACGAGGAGCTGATCGACGCCGCGCTGAAGTCGCTGCCGGCCTCGCTCGGCGATGCGCGCGAACACTTCCTCGAAGGCAAGACCCACCGCTGGCTGTCGTCGGTCAATGCGCTGCCGGGCGGCTTGCCGGTGCGCGACGTCATGACCAACCATCGTCCGGACCCGAAGGAGCACCCCGGCCTCGTCGTGGTGGGCGACTATCTGTTCGATTCGACGCTGAACGGGCTGCTCGATTCCTCCGATGCCGCGACCGACATCGTCGTCACCGAGATGATGCGGCTGCGCCGCGCCCGCGCGCAGGACGAAGGCACGCTGTCCGACAAGATCGACCGCGCCTATTTCGACAATTATCGCGGCGCCGGTCCCTACGGCGAAGTCTGGCGCAACTTCACCGACCCGGCCTATCTGACCGACCTGATCAAGACGGTCTGGGGCAGGGCGAAGGGCTACAAGCTCTTGATCGCCGGCTCCGCCAGCGGCGAGCTGCTCGGCGCGCTGCGCGAGCGCGGCATCGATGCCTGGGGCATCGAGAACAACCGCTACATCCACGGCAAGACGCCGAAGGCGCTCAAGAAGTACAACAAGCTCGGCTCGATCGCCGACATGCCGTTCAAGGACAATGAGTTCGACTTCGTGTTCGAGACCTCGCTGTGCCATCTCGGCGAGAAGCAGGTCGTGCGCGGGGTGCGCGAGGTCAACCGCGTGGTCAAGACCGGCGTCGTGTTCGCGTCGGTGACCTCGGACATGGCGCCGGCGGTGATCGATCGCTACGACCTGCTGCGCGGCGTGAAGAAGCTCGGCACCTGGTGGGAATGGTCGGAACTGTTCTTCGGCAACGGCTTCGACCTGTCGATGCACCGCCGCGACTGCACCGATGCGCTGTGGACGTTGACGCTCGCCGCCAACAAGGGGCCGGGGCAGTGGTACGCCGACTCCGACAGCCTGCGCTATTCGTTCTTCGACAAGGTCGAGGCCGACCTCGACGACTAGCGACAGCGGTTAGCGCCAAGACGCGCAGGATCCAGCGCAAGGCGATCGGCCTTGCGCCGACCAATTGTCGAACGACGGCCCAACCTGTGATCCCGAATCCACGGGACGGTGTCGCTGCGCGTCGCGCTGTTGCAAACGCTTTGCCGAATTCTCTGTGATCGCATAGAATTGCGGCCGCAGCGTTGTGAGCTGCGGTTTCGATTTGCGGTCATGCCGGCCGTGGAGCATCGGTTGGTTTCATGGCGCCAAGACCTCCTGCATCAAGACCTCCTGCATCAGACGATCCGACGAGATCGGCGGCCGACGATCTCGAGCTGAAGAAGAAGCCGGCGCCCGTGCCCGGTCCGCCTGCGGCGGCAGCCTCCGCGAAGCCCGCCGCAGCACCGGCCGACGACGAAGATGAGGACGACGAGGAGGAGGACGAGTTCGAGCTTGACGATGATGATGACGAGGATCTCGTCGTCTTCACCGCCAAGGAAGCCGCCGGCGCGCTGTCGACGATCTATGGCTTCATCAGGCCGATCCTGACCAACTACAAGAAGCCGCTCGCGTTCGTCACCATCGGCGTGCTGGTCGAGACGTTGTTCAACGTCATCATGCCGCTCAGCCTGAAATTCCTGATCGACGACGCGCTCGGCGAAGAGGACTTCCAGGCGCTCTACAAGATCCTCGGCGTGCTCGCGGTCGCCGGCATCGTCACCTCGATCATCGCGGTCTGGTACGAGCGCTGGGATGCGCGGCTTGGCGCCGGCATCATCGCCGACGTCCGGACCCGGATCTTCGAGCACGTCCAGAACCTGCCCTCGGCCTATTTCGCGCGCACAAAGCGCGGCGAGATCCTGTCACGCTTCTCGATCGACCTGTCGGCCTTCGAAGGCTCGGTCAAGACCTTCGCCAACAGCGCAGCGCTGCCGGGCTTCGAATTGATCGCCGGCATCATCCTGATGCTGTTCCTGAACTGGCAGCTGGCCGCGGTCGCCTTGCTGGTGTTTCCGATCACGCTGATCGGGCCGCGCATCCTGACGCCGAAGGCGGTGCAGGCCAACTACGAGCAGAAGCAGAACGAAGCCGCGCTGCTGGGAACCGTGCAGGAGAACGTCGCCGCGCAGGCGGTGGTGAAGGCGTTCAACCTGCAGCGCCGGGCGCTCGGCTGGTTCACGCTGCGCAACCGCGACGTCCGGGCCAAGGCCGCCTCAGCCATGTTCCTGTCGACCATGGTGGAGCGCACCGTCACCATCGCGGTGTTGCTGCTCCACCTCGTGGTGCTGGCGATCGGCGCCTACCTCGCCACCAAGGGGCAGATCACGATCGGCACCTTCGTGACCTTCGAGAGCGCGTTCTGGGAGGTGTCGTACAACATCGCCCATCTCATGCATTTCATCCCGGTCTCGATCTCGTCGGCGGCGGCGGTGCGGCACATCCAGGAACTGCTCGACGAGCCGACCCGCGGCGCCGACCGTCCCGGTGCGCCGGATCTGCCGCGGATCACCAACGACATCTCGTTCGAGCGCGTCACCTTCCAGTATGAGGGGACGCAGACGCCGGTGCTCGACAATCTCAGCCTCAAGCTCAATGCCGGCAAGAGCATTGCGATCGTAGGTCCCAGCGGCTCCGGCAAGAGCACGCTGATCAACCTGATTCTGCGGCTCTACGTGCCGGACGAGGGCCGCGTCGCCATCGACGGCGTCGATATCCGCCGGGTGACGCGCGAGTCGCTGCGGGCGAACATGGCGGTCGTGTTCCAGGAGAACATGCTGTTCAACATGTCGATCCGCGAGAACATCCGGCTCGGCAAGGAAGGGGCCACCGACGCGGAGGTTGAGGACGCCGCCAAGAAGGCCGAGATCCATCGCTACATCATGAGCCTGCCGCAGCGCTACGACACGTCGGTCGGCGAACGCGGCGATACCTTGTCCGGTGGCCAGCGCCAGCGCATCGCGATCGCGCGCGCGCTCATCCGCAATCCATCGGTACTGTTGCTCGACGAGGCGACCTCGGCGCTGGACCAAACGACGGAGGCCGCGATCAACCGCACGCTGCTCAAGGTCGCGGAGGGCCGCACCATGATCTGGTCGACGCACCGTCTGACCTCGGTGGTCGAGATGGACGAGATCATCGTGATCTCAGGTGGCAGGGCGATCGAACGCGGCTCGCACGAGGAGCTGCTGTCCCGGAATGGCGTCTACCGCAAGCTGTGGGACGACCAGGGACACGTGCATCACGACGCGGACGACGAAGACGATGACGACGAGGATGACGACGACGACGAGGATGAGGACGAAGACGAGGAGGCGTGACGCCCGCGCCTCGCAGCAGGTCACGTCCGGCCGCTACGCCCTGTCCGCCGCCTGCGGACGTTGCCGGAACTGATTGGCCGTCCGTGTCGCCGAGGCCGCCTGCGGGCGGTGCAGCCGGCGCAGCGAGCCGCGGCCGAGATAGCCGAGGAAGCGCGCCCAGCGCTGGGCCTGCCAGTAGGGTCCGCTGCCGATCGACACCTCACGGAAGCTGAAGGCCTTGGCGTTCGACCAGGCGTCGCATTCGGTCTTGACCGGATCGTCGTAGTACGCGGTGATCTTCTCCTCGCCCATGCCGTCGGTCGCAAGCCAGGCCGGGATGTGGACGTTGCAGAGCTGGGACACGTCGGTGAACACCTTGTCGGTCCCGGTGCCGGTGACCGGGCAGGTGCTGGCGAAGGCGTCGCCGACCAGGACGACGCCGGCCTGCCGATAGCCGGTGCTGACATAGACGTCGGCGGGCCGGACCTTGATGTCGCCGGCGACCCCGAATTCGCCGGTGAGCCGGCGCAGCCGCGGCAGCGCGGCGTTCAGCGTCTCGACCGGATTGCGCCGCATCGTCCGTAGCCAGGGATCGTCGGCCTGGCGGTAGGTGAAGAGGTTGGCGCGCATCCGGTTTCCGATCGGAAACAGCGTGATGTAGGGGATGAGGTCGCTCGGCCGCTCCGAGAAGTAGGTCATGGCCGCGAACGGGAAGGCGGGGCGGCCGACGGGGACGAAATCGAAGCCGAGCGAGATCGAGTGGCAGTGGCTGGTGACCAGCCGCTCGATGCCGAGCATCCGGCGCAGCCCGACATTCAGGCCGTTGGCGAGCACCACGAGGCGGGCCGAGATCTCGTCGCCGCTGGAAAGCACGACCTTCTGCCGTTCGGAACTGGTCGCGACGTCGACGACCTTGTCGCAGATGAATTCCGCCGGCCTCACGATTTCGTCCCGAATCGCGGTGATCAGCGCGTCGTACATGATGCCGTACTGCCGGCTCGGCTGCCGGTCGAGCAGATGGCCGAATCGCGCGATCCAGTTCTCGCCGTCCAGCGTCGCCGAGCGGAGCACGGATTCGGCAAGGCCGGTCCGGGCGAATCGCTCGAGCTGGAGGTCGCCGCCGATCTTTTCGACGCGGAAATCGAAGGGATAGACCCGGTGCGGGTCGATCAGCACCGTCGGTATCCCGGCACGGCCGAGCATGGCGGCGGCGATCGAGCCCGCAAGACCTCCGCCGATGATCGCGATGTCGGTGTACCGCATGAGAGATTCCGTTGCCGTAGATCGCGATTTTTGCGCTGCGAATGGCAAATAAAGGCTTAGTTTCGAAATTTGCCTTCAGGTCTAAGCTGGGGAGAATTGTTTCTAATTATGTTTTATCCGGGTGAAATATGAGCCCGCCGCCGTGCCAGAGATTCGGATTGGGGCGAGGGGAGGCGTGGACGCTGTCATATTTCGCCGCCCGGCGGGCGCCGGCGAAATGTGAAATCCGCAAGTGGCAGAGGCGTTTCTTTGCTTGTCGTTTTGCTTGACTTCACTATCTCTCGATTATACAAGGCGCCCACTTAACGACAGGCGGTGAGCTACGCCAGCGTCGGAACGGAACACCCGAAGGCCCTTTTTCAGGAGCCGGACGGGCACCAACCTCGACGAATGCCGCTCAAACGCTGTCGATGATAGCTAGGCAATGCCAGGACGATTTTGGTTCTCTTGAGCACGTCCTCTTGAGAGTAAATTCGGATGCATGACCTCGGTGGCGGACCGGACAGCGAACGCTGAACGGTTCGGGATCGCGGTCCTCTGTGGCGTCGATGCGCTTTCCGCTCAGCGATGAGTGGTTGGCGCGATTTCGCTTTGCGCGGATGTTTGTTCTGCGTCGAGCGGGCCGTGCGGGGCGGCTAGTCCCGAGAAGAAATTTGCGGAGCCATTCAAGGTTTTCGCGCGAACTAAAGGGTGAAGGCTGCATGCCGACGATCAACCAGCTGATCGCAAAACCGCGAGAAGTGCAGAAGTCGCGTAAGAAGGTGCCGGCGCTGCAGCAGTCGCCGCAGAAGCGCGGCGTGTGCACGCGCGTCTACACCACGACCCCGAAGAAGCCGAACTCGGCGCTTCGTAAGGTCGCCAAGGTGCGCCTGACCAACGGCTTCGAGGTGATCGGCTACATCCCGGGTGAAGGCCATAACCTTCAGGAGCACTCGGTGGTCATGATCCGCGGCGGCCGCGTCAAGGACTTGCCCGGCGTGCGCTACCACATCCTCCGCGGCGTGCTGGATACCCAGGGCGTCAAGAACCGTAAGCAGCGTCGTTCGAAGTACGGCGCGAAGCGTCCGAAGTAAGCGGGAAACGATCAGATGTCGCGTCGCCATTCTGCCGAGAAGCGTGAAGTTCTTCCGGATCCGAAGTTCGGGAACATCATCATTACGAAGTTCATGAACTCGGTGATGTACGCCGGGAAGAAGTCGGTTGCCGAAAACATCGTCTACGGTGCTCTCGGCATGATCGAGGCCAAGACCAAGCAGCCCCCGCTCGGCGTGTTCGAGCAGGCGCTCGAGAACGTGATGCCGACCATCGAGGTCCGTTCCCGCCGCGTCGGCGGCGCGACCTACCAGGTGCCGGTGGAAGTCCGCTCGGTGCGCCGTCAGGCGCTCGGCATCCGCTGGCTGATCTCGGCCGCCCGTGAGCGCAACGAGAAGACCATGACGGAGCGTCTCTCGGCCGAGTTGCTCGACGCCTCGAACAATCGCGGCAACGCCGTCAAGAAGCGTGAAGACGTGCATCGGATGGCGGAAGCCAACCGCGCCTTCTCGCACTATCGCTGGTAAGGCGATCAACGGAATTTAAGGAACAGTCTCATGCCCCGCCAACATGCCATCGAGGACTACCGCAACTTCGGTATCATGGCGCATATCGACGCCGGCAAGACCACGACCACCGAGCGCATCCTGTATTACACCGGCAAGAGCCACAAGATCGGCGAAGTGCACGAAGGTGCCGCGACGATGGACTGGATGGAGCAGGAGCAGGAGCGTGGCATCACGATCACTTCGGCTGCGACCACCGCGTTCTGGAACGGCAAGCGCCTGAACATCATCGACACCCCGGGCCACGTCGACTTCACCATTGAAGTCGAGCGTTCGCTGCGCGTGCTCGACGGCGCCGTTTGCGTTCTCGACTCCAACCAGGGTGTCGAGCCGCAGACCGAGACCGTCTGGCGCCAGGGCGACAAGTACAAGGTTCCGCGCATCGTCTTCGCCAACAAGATGGACAAGACCGGCGCCGACTTCTTCAAGTGCCTGTCCGACATCGTCGACCGCCTCGGCGCCAAGCCGATCGCGATCCAGCTTCCGATCGGTGCCGAGAACAACTTCAAGGGTCTCGTCGACCTCGTGAAGATGAAGGGCGTCGTCTGGAACGATGAATCGCTCGGCGCCAAGTTCGACTATGTCGACATCCCGGAAGATCTGGTCGAGCAGGCCAAGGAATATCGCGAGAAGATGGTGGAAGCCGCCGTCGAGCTCGACGACGAAGCTTTGGCTGCGTTCCTCGACGGCAAGGAGCCGGACGAGGCGACCCTGAAGCGCCTGATCCGCAAGGCTGTGCTGACCGGTGCGTTCTATCCGGTGCTGTGCGGCTCGGCGTTCAAGAACAAGGGCGTGCAGCCGCTGCTCGACGCCGTCGTCGACTACCTGCCGTCGCCGATCGACGTGCCCGCGATCAAGGGCACCGATGAGGACGGCAACGAAGTCGTGCGCAAGGCGGACGACAAGGAGCCGCTGGCGCTGCTCGCGTTCAAGATCATGGACGACCCGTTCGTCGGTACCATCACGTTCTGCCGCATTTACTCGGGCATTCTGGCCTCGGGCACCGGCGTGGTGAACTCGACCCGCGAGAAGAAAGAGCGTATCGGCCGCATGCTGCTGATGCATGCGAACAACCGCGAAGACATCAAGGAAGCCTATGCCGGCGACATCGTCGCGCTGGCGGGCCTGAAGGAAGCGCGCACCGGTGACACGCTATGCGATCCCGACAAGCCGGTGATCCTCGAGAAGATGGAATTCCCGGAGCCGGTGATCGAAATCGCGATCGAGCCGAAGTCGAAGGCCGACCAGGAAAAGCTCGGCGTCGCACTGGCGAAGCTCGCGGCGGAGGATCCGTCGTTCCGCGTGTCGACCGATCAGGAGTCCGGCCAGACCATTCTCAAGGGCATGGGCGAACTGCATCTCGACATCAAGGTCGACATCCTCAAGCGCACCTACAAGGTCGACGCCAACATCGGCGCGCCGCAGGTGGCGTTCCGTGAGCGCGTGACCAAGAAGGCCGAAGTCAAGTACACGCACAAGAAGCAGACCGGCGGTACCGGTCAGTTCGCCGAAGTGTCGATCGTCGTCGAGCCGAACGAGCCCGGCAAGGGCTATGAGTTCGAATCGAAGATCGTCGGCGGTGCGGTGCCGAAGGAATACATCCCTGGTGTCGAAAAGGGCCTCAACAGCGTGATGGGCTCGGGTGTCGTCGCCGGCTTCCCGGTGGTGGACGTCAAGGTTCAGCTGGTCGACGGCAAGTATCACGACGTCGACTCCTCGGCGCTGGCGTTCGAAATCGCGTCGCGGGCTGCGTTCCGCGAGGCGCTGACGAAGGGCAAGTCCGTTCTGCTCGAGCCGATCATGAAGGTCGAGGTGGTGACCCCGGAAGACTACACCGGTTCGGTCATCGGCGACCTGAATTCCCGGCGCGGCCAGATCCAGGGCCAAGACATGCGCGGCAACGCCAACGTCATCAACGCGATGGTGCCGCTCATGAACATGTTCGGTTACGTGAACAACCTGCGCTCGATGAGCCAGGGTCGCGCGACCTTCACCATGCAGTTCGATCACTACGCCGAAGCTCCGGCGAACGTGTCGGCTGAAGTCCAGAAGAAGTTTGCCTGATTGTCGTTGATGGCAGTCAACGATTGAACGGAGAGTCAAATGGCCAAAGCTAAATTCGAACGTAACAAGCCCCACTGCAACATCGGCACCATCGGTCACGTCGACCATGGCAAGACCTCGCTGACCGCAGCGATCACCAAGGTGCTCGCAGAAACCGGCGGCGCGACGTTCACCGCCTACGACCAGATCGACAAGGCGCCGGAAGAGAAGGCGCGCGGCATCACGATCTCGACCGCTCACGTCGAGTACGAGACGACCAACCGCCACTATGCTCACGTCGACTGCCCCGGCCACGCCGACTACGTGAAGAACATGATCACCGGCGCCGCGCAGATGGACGGCGCGATCCTGGTCGTGTCGGCTGCCGACGGCCCGATGCCGCAGACCCGCGAGCACATCCTGCTCGCCCGCCAGGTCGGCGTGCCCGCGCTTGTCGTGTTCCTCAACAAGTGCGACATGGTCGACGATCCGGAACTGCTCGAGCTCGTCGAGATGGAAGTTCGCGAACTGCTCTCGAAGTACGAGTTCCCGGGCGATGACATTCCGATCATCAAGGGCTCGGCGCTCGCCGCCCTCGAAGACAAGGACAAGAAGCTCGGCCACGACGCCATCCTCGAGCTGATGCGCAATGTCGACGAGTACATCCCGCAGCCGGAGCGTCCGATCGACCAGCCGTTCCTGATGCCGGTTGAAGACGTGTTCTCGATCTCGGGCCGCGGCACCGTCGTCACCGGCCGTGTCGAGCGCGGCGTGATCAAGGTCGGCGAGGAAATCGAAATCGTCGGTATCCGCGACACCCAGAAGACCATCGTCACCGGCGTCGAAATGTTCCGCAAGCTGCTCGATCAGGGCCAGGCCGGCGACAACATCGGTGCGCTGCTCCGCGGCACCAAGCGCGAGGAAGTCGAGCGTGGCCAGGTGCTGTGCAAGCCCGGTTCGGTCAAGCCGCACACCAAGTTCAAGGCTGAGGCTTACATCCTCACCAAGGAAGAGGGCGGTCGTCACACCCCGTTCTTCACCAACTACCGTCCGCAGTTCTACTTCCGCACCACCGACGTGACCGGTGTCGTGCATCTGCCGGAAGGCACCGAGATGGTGATGCCGGGCGACAACATCGCGATGGAAGTGCACCTGATCGTGCCGATCGCGATGGAAGAGAAGCTGCGCTTCGCGATCCGCGAAGGCGGCCGCACCGTCGGCGCCGGCGTCGTCGCCGCCATCATCGAGTAAGTACGCGAATAGGGAATGGCGAGTAGCGGGTGGGTCACCATTCGCTATTCGCTACTCGCCACTCACTAAAGAAAGAATACGGCAATGAACGGCCAAAATATTCGCATCCGTCTCAAGGCGTTCGACCATCGAATCCTCGATACGTCGACCCGCGAGATCGTGAACACGGCGAAGCGCACCGGTGCGCAGGTTCGCGGACCGATTCCGCTGCCGACCCGCATCGAGAAGTTCACCGTCAACCGTTCGCCGCACGTTGACAAGAAGAGCCGCGAGCAATTCGAGATGCGCACTCACAAGCGCCTCCTCGACATTGTCGACCCGACCCCGCAGACCGTCGATGCGCTGATGAAGCTCGACCTGGCCGCCGGTGTCGACGTCGAGATCAAGCTCTAAGGTTTTGGATTTTTACGTCCGCCTCTTGCGGACAGAAAGACAGGAAGCACGCCGATGCGCTCCGGAGTGATCGCACAAAAGGTCGGGATGACGCGGGTCTTTACGGAGACCGGCGAGCATATCCCTGTGACCGTGCTGAAGTTGGGCAACTGCCAGGTGCTGGGCCACCGCACGACCGAGAAGAACGGCTATGTCGCTCTGCAGCTCGGCTCGGGCGCCCGCAAGACGGTGTACATGCCCAAGGCCGAACGCGGCCAGTTCGCAGTCGCCAAGGTCGAGCCGAAGCGCAAGGTCGCCGAGTTTCGCGTGTCCGAGGATGCGCTGATCCCGGTCGGCGCGGAAATCCAGGCGGACCATTTCGTGGTCGGCCAGTTCGTCGACGTGACCGGCACCTCGATCGGTAAGGGCTTCGCCGGCGGCATGAAGCGCTGGAATTTCGGCGGTCTGCGCGCCACCCACGGTGTGTCGATCTCGCACCGCTCGATCGGTTCGACCGGTGGCCGTCAGGACCCCGGCAAGACCTGGAAGAACAAGAAGATGCCCGGCCACATGGGCGTCGACCGCATCACCACGCTGAATCTGCGCGTGGTGCAGACCGACGTCGAGCGCGGCCTGATCCTCGTCGAAGGCGCCGTTCCCGGCTCCAAGGGCGGCTGGATCTCGGTGCGCGACGCGGTCAAGAAGCCGCTGCCGAAGGAAGCCCCGAAGCCCGGCAAGTTCAAGGTTGCCGGCGGCGAAGCTGCCGAGGCTGCCGCTGAGAAGGAGGGCGCGTGAGATGGAACTGAAAGTCACGACCCTTGAAGGCAAGGACGCCGGATCCGTCGAGCTCTCGGATGCGATCTTCGGTCTCGAGCCCCGCGCCGACATCATTCAGCGCTGCGTGCAGTGGCAGCTGAACAAGCGTCAGGCCGGGACCCACAAGGCCCAGGGCCGCGCCGACGTCTGGCGCACCGGCAAGAAGATGTACAAGCAGAAGGGCACCGGCGGCGCCCGTCACGGCTCGGCCCGCGTGCCGCAGTTCCGCGGCGGTGGCCGTGCGTTCGGTCCGGTGGTTCGCTCCCATGCGACCGACCTGCCGAAGAAGGTGCGTGCGCTCGCGCTGAAGCATGCGCTGTCGGCCAAGGCCAAGGACGGCGGGCTGATCGTGATCGACAATGCTCAGCTCGAGGCTGCCAAGACCAAGGCGCTGCTCGGTCACTTCTCCGGCCTCGGGCTCACCAACGCGCTGATCATCGACGGCGCCGAGCTGAACGCCGGTTTCGCGACCGCGGCCCGCAACATTCCGAACATCGACGTGCTGCCGATCCAGGGCATCAACGTCTACGACATTCTCCGCCGCCAGAAGCTGGTGCTGACCAAGGCTGCGGTTGATGCGCTGGAGGCGCGCTTCAAATGAAGAACATCGATCCGCGCCACTACGACGTCATCATCTCGCCGGTCGTGACGGAAAAGGCGACGCTCGCCTCCGAGCACAACAAGGTGCTGTTCAAGGTCGCCGGCAAGGCGACCAAGCCGCAGATCAAGGAAGCGGTCGAGAAGCTGTTCGACGTCAAGGTGAAGAGCGTCAACACGCTCGTTCGCAAGGGCAAGACCAAGGTGTTCCGCGGCAATCTCGGCTCGCAGTCGGACACCAAGCGCGCGATCGTGACCCTGGAAGAGGGCCACCGCATCGACGTGACTACCGGACTATAAGGCGCAACGACGATGGCATTGAAAACCTACAATCCCACGACGCCGGGCCAGCGCCAGCTGGTCATGGTCGATCGTTCGGCGCTCTACAAGGGCAAGCCGGTGAAGACCCTGACCGAGGGCAAGCTCGGCAATGGCGGTCGCAACAACACCGGTCGCATCACCGTGCGTTTCCGCGGCGGCGGCCACAAGAAGGCCTACCGCACCGTCGACTTCCGCCGCGACAAGGTGGACATGCCGGCGGTCGTGGAGCGGCTGGAGTATGACCCGAACCGCACCGCGTTCATCGCGCTGATCAAGTATCAGGACGGCGAGCTCGCCTACATCCTGGCGCCGCAGCGCCTCGCCGCGGGCGACACCGTCGTCGCCGGCAACTATGTCGACGTCAAGCCGGGCAACGTCATGCCGCTCGGTAACATGCCGGTCGGCACGATCGTGCACAACATCGAGCTGAAGATCGGCAAGGGCGGCCAGCTGGCGCGTTCCGCCGGCACCTACGCCCAGATCGTCGGCCGCGACCAGGACTACGTGATCGTCCGCCTGAACTCGGGCGAGCAGCGTCTCGTGCACGGCCGTTGCCGCGGCACGATCGGCGCGGTCTCCAACCCGGACCACATGAACATCTCGATCGGCAAGGCCGGTCGTACCCGCTGGCTCGGCTGGCGTCCGCATAACCGCGGCGTCGTCATGAACCCGATCGACCATCCGCACGGCGGTGGTGAAGGTCGTACCTCGGGCGGTCGTCACCCGGTCACTCCGTGGGGCAAGCCGACCAAGGGCAAGAAGACCCGCACCAACAAGTCGACCAACAAATTCATTCTCCTCAGCCGCCACAAGCGGAAGAAGTAAGGAACGCCGGACATGGTTCGTTCAGTCTGGAAAGGCCCGTTCGTCGAGGGTTCTCTGCTCAAGAAGGCAGATGCCGCCCGCGCGTCCGGCCGTCACGACGTCATCAAGATCTGGAGCCGCCGCTCCACCATCCTGCCGCAGTTCGTCGGCCTGACCTTCGGTGTCTACAACGGCCAGAAGCATGTGCCGGTGGCGATCAACGAGGAAATGGTGGGTCACAAGTTCGGCGAGTTCTCGCCGACCCGGACCTTCCACGGCCACTCGGGCGACAAGAAAGCCAAGAAGGCTTGAGGAATAGACGATGAGCAAACCAAAGCGCGAACGTAGCCTCGCGGACAATGAGGCCAAGGCCGTCGCCCGCATGCTGCGCGTCAGCCCGCAGAAGCTGAACCTGGTGGCGCAGCTGATCCGCGGCCGCAAGGCGTCCGCTGCGCTCGCCGACCTGCAGTTCTCGCGCAAGCGGATCGCGGTCGACGTCAAGAAGTGCCTGGAATCGGCGATCGCCAACGCCGAGAACAACCATGACCTCGAGGTCGACGATCTGATCGTCGCCGAGGCGCATGTCGGCAACGGCATCGTGATGAAGCGTTTTGCTCCGCGCGGCCGTGGCCGTTCGGGCCGTGTGTTCAAACCGTTCTCGCACCTGACCATCGTGGTTCGTCAGGTCGAGGCCGAGGCAAGCGCTTAAGAAGGGCGCAGGAGAAGACGATGGGTCAAAAGATCAATCCAATCGGGCTGCGTCTCGGCATCAACCGGACCTGGGACTCCCGTTGGTTCGCCGGCAAGCAGGAATACGGCAAGCTCCTGCACGAAGACGTCAAGATCCGCGAGATCCTGCACAAGGAGCTCAAGCAGGCGGCCGTCGCCCGCATCGTGATCGAGCGTCCGCACAAGAAGTGCCGCGTGACGATCCATTCGGCCCGTCCGGGCGTCGTGATCGGCAAGAAGGGCGCCGACATCGACAAGCTGCGCAAGAAGGTCGCCGACATCACCTCGTCGGACGTCGTGATCAACATCGTCGAAATCCGCAAGCCGGAGCTCGACGCGACCCTGGTCGCTGAATCGATCGCCCAGCAGCTCGAGCGCCGCGTTGCGTTCCGCCGCGCCATGAAGCGCGCCGTGCAGTCGGCGATGCGTCTCGGCGCCGAGGGCATCCGCATCAACTGCTCGGGCCGTCTCGGCGGCGCCGAAATCGCGCGCATGGAGTGGTACCGCGAAGGTCGCGTGCCGCTGCACACGCTGCGCGCCGACGTCGACTACGGCGTTGCCACCGCGTTCACGACCTTCGGCACCTGCGGCGTCAAGGTCTGGATCTTCAAGGGCGAGATCCTCGAGCACGATCCGATGGCCCAGGACAAGAAGATGGCCGAGGGCGACAGCACGCCGCGTTCGCGCCGCGACGCCGCTTGAGGCAAAGCAGGAATTTGAGGGCTTAAAGCCATGATGCAACCTAAGAAAACGAAGTTCCGGAAGGCGCATAAGGGCCGTATCCACGGCGTTGCGACCTCTGGCGCGACGTTGGCGTTTGGCCAGTTCGGCCTGAAGGCGATGGAGCCTGAGCGCGTCACCGCCCGTCAGATCGAAGCCGCCCGCCGCGCGCTGACCCGTCACATGAAGCGCGCCGGCCGCGTCTGGATCCGCGTGTTCCCGGACGTGCCGGTGTCGAAGAAGCCCGCCGAAGTCCGCATGGGCTCCGGCAAGGGCGCGCCTGAATTGTGGGTGGTCCGGATCAAGCCGGGCCGCGTGATGTTCGAGATCGACGGCGTGCCGGTGCAGACCGCGAAGGAAGCGCTGTCGCTCGCCGCCGCCAAGCTGCCGATCAAGACGCGCTTCGTTGCGCGCATTGCGGAGTAATCGCCATGGCCGAGATGAAAGTTGAAGACATTCGCGCGATGAGCGACGACCAGCGGGAAGACGCGGTCCTGAACCTGAAGAAGGAACGCTTCAACCTGCGTTTCCAGCGCGCCACCGGGCAGCTGGAGAACACCTCGCGGATGCGGGAAGCCCGCCGCGACATCGCTCGTATCAAGACCATCGCCGCGCAGCTGCGCGCGAAGAAGAAGTAAGGGGCAAGCCTATGCCGAAACGTACTCTGCAGGGCGTGGTCGTCAGCGACAAGCAAGCCAAGACCATCGTGGTGCGCGTCGATCGCCGCTTCACCCACCCGATCTACAAGAAGACGATCCGCCGTTCCAAGAACTACCACGCGCACGACGAGAACAACCAGTTCAAGCCGGGCGACATGGTCTGGATCGAGGAATCGAAGCCGATCTCGAAGCTGAAGCGCTGGACCGTGGTCCGGGGCGAACACAAGAAAACGGCCTGATATCTTCGGCCTGGCCGAAGTCATTCAGGGAAATTTTGAGCGCGCTAAAGCGCAGAAAGAGGACGAGGTGCATCAATGATTCAGATGCAGACCAACCTCGACGTGGCCGATAATTCAGGCGCACGCCGTGTCATGTGCATCAAGGTTCTTGGAGGTTCCAAGCGCCGCTATGCCACCGTGGGCGACGTTATCGTTGTGTCGATCAAGGAAGCCATTCCGCGTGGCAAGGTGAAGAAGGGCGACGTGATGAAGGCCGTCGTGGTCCGGGTCCGCAAGGACATCCGCCGCGCCGACGGTTCGGTCATCCGTTTCGACCGCAACGCCGCCGTGCTGATCAACAATCAGTCCGAGCCGGTCGGCACCCGTATTTTCGGGCCGGTGCCGCGCGAGCTGCGCGCCAAGAACCACATGAAGATCATTTCGCTCGCGCCGGAGGTGCTGTGATGGCTGCCAAGATCCGCAAGGGCGACAAGGTGATGGTGCTCACCGGCCGCGACAAGGGTCGCACCGGCGAGGTGTTCGAGGTGCGTCCGGACGAGAACAAGGCTCTCGTTCGCGGCATCAACATGGTGAAGCGTCACCAGAAGCAGACCCAGACCCAGGAAGGCGGCATCATCTCCAAGGAGATGCCGATCGACCTTTCCAACATTGCGTATGTCGGCAAGGACGGAAAGCCGACCCGCATCGGGTTCAAGATTCAGGCCGATGGCAAGAAGGTTCGTGTTGCCAAGAGCTCGGGAGCAGAGATCGATGGCTGATACAGCTTACATTCCGCGTCTGCGCACGGAATACGACAAGAAGATCCGCGGCATGATGACCGAGAAGTTCGGTTATGCCAACGTGATGCAGGTGCCGCGCCTCGACAAGGTCGTGCTCAACATGGGCGTGGGCGATTCCGTCAACGACCGCAAGAAGGCCGAGACCGCCGCCGCCGAGCTGACCCAGATCGCCGGCCAGAAGGCGATCGTGACCTATTCGCGGATCGCGATCGCGACCTTCAAGCTGCGTGAGAACCAGCCGATCGGCTGCAAGGTCACGCTGCGCAAGACCCATATGTACGAGTTCATCGACCGCCTGGTGAACGTGGCGCTGCCCCGCGTCCGCGACTTCCGCGGCCTGAACCCGAAGAGCTTCGACGGCCGCGGCAACTATTCGCTCGGCATCAAGGAGCACATCATTTTCCCCGAGATCGACTTCGACAAGGTCTCGGAAGCGCGTGGCATGGACATCACGGTCTGCACCACCGCAAAGACCGACGACGAGGCGCGCGCCTTGTTGACCGCTTTCAATTTCCCGTTCCGGCAGTGAGTAGCTGAGCCAAAGCCACTCAAACGCGGATACCCAGGAGCCAAGCATGGCAAAGAAGAGTTCAGTCGAGAAGAACAACCGGCGCAAGCGGATGGCGAAGAACGCCGGCCCGCGCCGCGAGAAGCTGAAGGCGATCATCGCCGACAAGACCAAGCCGATGGAAGAGCGCTTCGCGGCGACGCTGAAGCTCGCCGAGATGCCGCGCAACTCGTCGCCGACGCGCATCCGCAACCGTTGCGAGCTGACCGGGCGCCCGCGCTCGAACTATCGCAAGAACAAGCTGTCGCGCATCGCGCTGCGTGAACTCGGCTCCAAGGGCCTCGTTCCCGGCCTCGTGAAGTCGAGCTGGTAAGGGGAGGGTCGGAACAATGTCTACGCACGATCCGATCAGCGATCTCATCACCCGCATCCGCAACGCGCAGATGCGCTCCAAGTCCAAGGTCTCGAGCCCCGGCTCGAAGATGCGCGCCAACGTGCTCGAAGTGCTGAAGTCCGAGGGTTACATCCGCGGCTACGCCAGCGTCGAGCATGCCTCGGGCCGCAGCGAGCTCGAGATCGAGCTGAAGTATTTCGACGGCGAGCCCGTCATCCGCGAGATCGAGCGGGTGTCGAAGCCGGGCCGCCGCGTTTACGCCTCGGTGAAGAACCTGCCGCGCGTGAACAACGGTCTCGGCATTTCGGTGTTGTCGACGCCGAAGGGAATCATGGCTGACCACGAGGCGCGCGACGCCAACGTGGGCGGCGAAGTTCTCTTCACGGTGTTCTGAGGAAGGATTTTACGATGTCACGTATCGGCAAAAGGCCGGTGGCGATCCCGTCGGGTGTGACGGCGACAGTCGAAGGCCAGACCGTCAAGGTGAAGGGGCCGAAGGGCCAGCTTCAGTTCGTCGTGCATGACGACGTTGAGGTGAAGTTCGAGAACGGCCAGGTCAAGGTCGCTCCGCGCGTCAAGACCAACCGCGCGCAGGCGATGTACGGCACCGCGCGCGCGCAGGTCGCCAACCTCGTCGAGGGCGTCACCAAGGGCTTCGAGAAGAAGCTCGAGATCACCGGCGTCGGTTACCGCGCCGCGATGCAGGGCAAGAACCTGCAGCTCGCGCTCGGCTACAGCCACGACGTGGTCTACGCGATCCCGGAAGGCATCACCATCGCGGTGCCGAAGCCGACCGAGATCACGATCACCGGCAACGATCCGCAGCGCGTCGGCCAGGTCGCCGCCGAGATCCGCGCCTACCGTCCGCCGGAGCCCTACAAGGGCAAAGGCGTGAAGTACGCCAACGAATTCATCTTCCGCAAGGAAGGCAAGAAGAAGTAACGGAGCCGGTCATGTCACTCAAGGTTACGAATGCCCGGCGCAAGCAGCGCGTGCGCCTTGCGCTTCGCCGCTCGGCAGGCGGCCGTCCGCGGCTGTCGGTGTTCCGCTCGTCCAAGCACATCTACGCCCAGGTCATCGACGACCAGAAGGGCGAGACGCTCGCCTCAGCCTCGTCGCTGGAGAAGACCATGCGCGACGCCGGCAAGACCGGCGCCGACATCGATGCTGCGAAGGCCGTCGGCAAGCTGCTGGCGGAACGCGCGGCGCAGAAGGGTGTCAAGGAAGTCGTGTTCGATCGCGGCGCCTACATCTATCACGGGCGCGTCAAGGCGCTCGCGGATGCGGCGCGCGAAGGCGGGCTCAGCTTCTAACCGAATTTGAACGATTACGAGGAAAGAGGCGCAAGCCTCCTAGAGATTGGAAAACACCATGGCAGGTGAACGCGAACGCGGCGGACGCGAACGGAGCAGGGAGCGCGAGGAGCGCGACAGCGAGTTCGTCGACAAGCTCGTCCACATCAATCGCGTGGCGAAGGTCGTCAAGGGCGGCAAGCGCTTCGGCTTTGCTGCGCTGGTCGTGATCGGCGACCAGAAGGGCCGGGTCGGTTTCGGCCACGGCAAGGCGCGCGAAGTTCCGGAAGCGATCCGCAAGGCGACCGAGTCGGCGAAGCGCAACCTGACGCGCGTCGCGCTGCGCGAAGGCCGCACGTTGCATCACGACGTCGCCGGCCGTCACGGCGCCGGCCGCGTCTATCTGCGCACCGCTCCGGCGGGTACCGGCATCATCGCCGGCGGCCCGATGCGTGCGGTGTTCGAGACGCTCGGCATCCAGGACGTGGTGGCGAAGTCGATCGGCTCGTCGAATCCCTACAACATGGTTCGCGCGACCTTCGACGCGCTGAAGCATCAGGATTCGCCGCGCTCGGTGGCTGCGCGCCGCAACATCAAGGTCTCCACCCTGCAGTCGCGCCGCGTCGGCGGCGACGCCGAAGTGGTGGCGGAATAACAACGCGCGCTTTTCGAAGCGCTATTCGGAGTTACTGTCATGGCCAAGGCCAGCAAGACGATCAAGGTCGAGCAGACCGGCAGCGCGATCCGCCGCCATCACTCGCAGCGTTCGACGCTGATCGGCCTCAAGCTCAACAAGATCGGCCGGGTTGCCGAGCTGCAGGACACTCCTGAAGTTCGCGGCATGATCAGCAAGGTTCAGCATCTCGTCCGCGTCGTCGGCGAGTAAGCAGAGATAAGGAGAAGGGCGATGAAGCTCAGCGATATCGCCGACAACGCCGGCTCGCGCAAGAAGCGCATGCGTGTCGGCCGTGGCATCGGTTCCGGCAAGGGCAAGACCTCGGGTCGCGGCGGCAAGGGCCAGACCGCGCGTTCGGGCGTCCGCATCAAGGGTTTCGAAGGCGGCCAGATGCCGATGCATCGCCGTCTGCCGAAGCGCGGCTTCAACAACATCTTCCGGCTCGACTTCGCCGAGATCAATCTCGACCGTCTGCAGGAAGCGATCGACAACAAGCTGGTCAACGCCAGCGAGACCGTGACCGTCGAAACGCTGGTCAAGGCCGGCGTGCTGCGCCGCGCCAAGGACGGCCTGCGGCTGCTCGGCCGCGGCGAGATCAAGACCAAGCTGACCATCGAAGCGCACGGCGCTTCCAAGTCGGCCATTGCCGCGGTCGAAAAGGCCGGCGGCTCGGTCAAGATCCTGGCCCCCGCCAAGGAAGAAGGCGAGGCGGCGTAACATCTGCGTCATTGCCCGCGCGCGGCGCGGGCAATCCGCAGATCGAATGATGGACTTATCGAGGCCGAGCACCAGATAATGTCCGGTGTCTGCCGATTGCCCCGATAGAACGAGTTCTTGGGGCGTCGGCGAAGCGGGCTCCGGGAGAAAGCCGAACATGGTCTCAGCAGCCGAACAACTTGCCGCCAACCTCAATTTCGGACAGCTGGCGAAAGCCGACGAGCTGAAGAAGCGCATCTGGTTCACCCTGGGTGCGCTGCTTGTTTATCGGCTGGGCACCTACATCCCGCTGCCCGGCATCGATCCCAACATCTGGGAGCAGGTGTTCCGCAGCCAGTCCGGCGGCATCCTCGGCATGTTCAACATGTTCGCCGGCGGCGGCATCCACCGCATGGCGATCTTCGCGCTGAACATCATGCCGTACATCTCGGCATCGATCATCGTGCAGCTCTTGACCACCGTGTCGCCGCAGCTCGAGGCGCTCAAGAAGGAAGGCGAGGCGGGCCGCAAGACGCTGAACCAGTACACCCGCTATCTGACGGTGATCCTGGCGCTGTTCCAGTCCTACGGCATCGCGATCGGCCTCGAAGGCGCCGGCAACGTCGTCAGCGACCCCGGCATGTTCTTCCGGATCTCGACCGCGATCACGCTGACCGGCGGCACCATGTTCCTGATGTGGCTCGGCGAGCAGATCACCTCGCGCGGCATCGGCAACGGAATTTCGCTGATCATCCTGTCCGGCATCGTCGCCGAGCTGCCGTCGGCGCTCGCCAACATGCTGGAACTCGGCCGCCAGGGCGCGATGTCGACCGGCCTGATCCTGATCGTCATCGTGATGGCGGTCGCCGTGATCGCCTTCATCGTGTTCATGGAACGCGCCCAGCGCCGGCTGCTGATCCAGTATCCGAAGCGCCAGGTCGGCAACAAGATGTTCGAGGGCCAGTCCTCGCATCTGCCGCTCAAGCTCAACACCTCGGGCGTGATTCCGCCGATCTTCGCCTCGTCGCTGCTGCTGCTGCCGACCACGGTTGCGAACTTCAACGCCGGCAAGGGACCGGAATGGTTCCAGTGGCTCACCACCCAGCTCAGCCACGGCCGTCCGCTGTTCCTGCTGCTCTATCTGGCGCTGATCGTGTTCTTCGCCTTCTTCTACACCGCGATCGTATTCAACCCGACCGAGACCGCTGACAATCTGAAGAAGCATGGCGGCTTCATCCCGGGCATCCGGCCCGGTGAGCGCACGGCGGAATATATCGACTACGTGCTGTCGCGCATCACGGTGCTCGGCGCGATCTATCTCGCGATCGTCTGCTTGATTCCGGAAATTCTGATTTCCTATGCCTCGGTCCCGTTCTACTTTGGTGGCACCTCGCTTCTGATCGTCGTCAGCGTCACGATGGATACGGTGTCGCAGGTGCAGGGCTATCTGCTCGCGCATCAGTATGAAGGGCTGATCAGGAAGTCGAAGCTCAGGGGAGGCCGCCGCCGCTGATCGCGGCGCGGCTTCAAACTCAAAACACAGGTGTGCGGACGTCGCCCACCTAGCCGGGGGGCGAAACAGATATGAGATTGATCCTTTTGGGGCCGCCGGGCTCGGGCAAGGGAACCCAGGCGCAGCGGCTGGTGCACCGGCATGGCATCGTTCAGCTCTCGACCGGCGAGATGCTGCGCGCCGCGGTTGCCGCGGGCACCCCGGTCGGACTGCAGGCCAAGGAGATCATGGCCAATGGCGGCCTGGTTCCCGACGAGGTCGTGGTGGGAATCATCGCCGACCGAATCGAGGAGCCCGATGCCAAGAAGGGCTTCATTCTCGACGGCTTCCCGCGCACCGTGCCGCAGGCCGAGGCGCTCGACGAACTGCTCCGGAAAAAGCATCTCAAGCTCGACGCCGTCGTCGAGCTGCGCGTCAACGAGAGCGCGCTGCTCGCCCGCGTCGAGAAGCGTGCTGAGGAAACCCGTGCGCGCGGCGAGGAAGTGCGCCTCGATGACACACCGGAGGTGCTGACCAAGCGCCTGGCGCAGTACCGTTCGCTGACGGAACCGCTGATTCACTATTATTCGGAGCGGCGGAAGCTCCTGACCGTCGATGGCATGATGACCATCGAGCACGTCACCCGCGAGATCAACCGGATCCTGACCGCGCTCGGCGCGCTGGAACCGAAGGAGCACGAGGAGCCCAAGCGGGCTGCCAAGAGCGCGTCGAAGGCCTCCACGACGGCCAAGAAGACCGCGAAGAAGGCGACCAAGAACGCTGCTAAATCGGCCAAGAAGGCCGCCAAACCGGCCCGGAAGGCCACCAAGGCGGTCTCCAACGCCAGGGGGACGAAGAAAGCCGCCAAGAAGGCTGGAAAGAAGGCCGCCAGCGCTGCGAATGCCCGGAAGGGGGTAAAAGCGCCCAAAAAGGCAGCAAAAAAGCTCACGAAAAAGCGAGCTAAACGCTAGGAGCGGTTGACGAAACCGACATGAATCCTTTAATAAGCCCCGCATCCAAGTTGGATAGTTTTATGACGATGCCGGGCCCCAAAGGACACGAGGGGTGGGCGTCGTGTTCGCGTTTGTGGACACAAGCCCGCAGGTAGCAAGAACTTGAGAAGCCCGTATCCGTGATGGAGCGGCGACAGGAGAGAAGTCCGTGGCCCGTATTGCCGGCGTCAACATCCCGACCAACAAGCGCGTCCTGATCGCGCTTCAGTACATCCATGGCATCGGCCAGAAGAACGCTGCCGACATCATGGAGAAGGTGAAGATCCCAGTGGATCGTCGCGTCAACCAGTTGACCGACCAGGAGGTCCTCCAGATCCGCGAAGTCATCGACCGCGACTATCTGGTCGAGGGCGACCTCCGTCGCGAGGTCGGCATCAACATCAAGCGGCTGATGGACCTCGGCTGCTATCGCGGCCTGCGTCATCGCCGCGGTCTGCCGGTGCGCGGCCAGCGCACCCACACCAATGCGCGCACGCGCAAGGGGCCGGCCAAGGCGATCGCCGGCAAGAAGAAGTAAGTTTTGCGAATTGCAGGTGGGGAGTAGCGAATCGAAATTCGCTACTCGCCATTTGCGTTTTGAGGTGTAGCCGCTGGCACTACGGCGGCGTTGAGATCACAGGAAAGGTTTGAAATGGGCAAGGAAGCCACCCGCGTACGCCGCCGCGAACGCAAGAACATCGCCTCCGGCATCGCGCACGTGAATTCGTCGTTCAACAACACGACCATCACCATCACCGACGCGCAGGGCAACACCATCGCCTGGTCGTCGGCCGGCACGATGGGCTTCAAGGGCTCGCGCAAGTCGACCCCCTATGCCGCGCAGGTCGCGGCGGAAGACGTCTCCAAGAAGGCGCAGGAACACGGCATGCGCACGCTGGAGGTTGAAGTGGCCGGCCCGGGTTCGGGCCGTGAGTCGGCGCTCCGTGCCCTGCAGGCTGCGGGCTTCACCGTCACCTCGATCCGCGACGTGACCACGATCCCGCACAATGGCTGCCGTCCGCGCAAGCGTCGGCGCGTTTGATCTGTAAGTCGCGGGCGGCCTCTGGCCGCCCTGCGATGGTTTTTGGAATTGACCGCGCGGACTGATCCGCGATCTCCAACGCCAGGTTTGGCCATTCGATTGGCCCGATGACCGGCAAAGGGTGAAACAGTGACGATCCAGAAAAATTGGCAAGAACTCATTCGACCGAACAAGCTGCAGGTGACGCCGGGCTCGGACGCGAGCCGGTTCGCCACCGTGGTCGCCGAGCCGCTCGAGCGCGGCTTCGGCCAGACGCTCGGCAACGCGCTGCGCCGCATCCTGTTGTCCTCGCTGCAAGGCGCGGCGGTGCAGTCGGTGCACATCGACGGCGTGCTGCATGAGTTCTCCTCGATCGCTGGCGTTCGCGAGGACGTCACCGACATGGTGCTCAACATCAAGGACATCTCGATCAAGATGCAGGGCGAAGGCCCGAAGCGCATGGTCGTGAAGAAGCAGGGCCCGGGCGCCGTCACCGCCGGCGACATCCAGACTGTCGGCGACGTCACCGTGCTCAACCCCGACCTGCAGCTCTGCACGCTGGACGACGGCGCCGAGATCCGCATGGAGTTCACGGTCACGACCGGCAAGGGCTATGTCGCTGCCGAGCGCAACCGTCCCGAGGACGCCCCGATCGGCCTGATCCCGGTCGACAGCCTGTTCTCGCCGGTCCGCAAGGTCTCCTACAAGGTCGAGAACACCCGTGAGGGCCAGATCCTCGACTACGACAAGCTGACCATGACGATCGAGACCAACGGCGCGATCACGCCGGAGGACGCGGTGGCCTATGCCGCGCGCATCCTGCAGGATCAGCTCAACGTGTTCGTCAACTTCGAAGAGCCGCGCAAGGAAGTCACGCAGGAGATCATCCCCGATCTCGCGTTCAACCCGGCGTTCCTCAAGAAGGTCGACGAGCTCGAGCTGTCGGTGCGTTCGGCAAACTGCCTGAAGAACGACAACATCGTCTACATCGGCGACCTCGTGCAGAAGTCGGAAGCGGAAATGCTCCGCACCCCGAACTTCGGCCGCAAGTCGCTGAACGAGATCAAGGAAGTGCTGGCCCAGATGGGTCTGCACCTCGGCATGGAAGTGCCGGGCTGGCCGCCGGAGAACATCGACGAGCTCGCCAAGCGCTTCGAGGATCACTACTGATCCGATTCAATCATCATGGCCGGGCTGTCCCGGCCATGATTCTACCGGGCGAACGCAGGATGCCCACCTGCACTTGTCGCTGAACCACCGCGACAGAATAGAAGAAGGAAGAAGTCAATGCGTCACGGCAAGGTTCATCGGAAGCTCAACCGCACCGCCGAGCACCGGCGTGCGATGTTCGCCAACATGGCGGCCGCGCTGATCAAGCACGAGCAGATCGTCACCACGCTGCCGAAGGCCAAGGAGCTGCGGCCGATCGTCGAGAAGCTCGTCACCCTCGGCAAGAAGGGCGGCCTCGCCCTGCGTCGCCAGGCGATCTCGGAGCTGCGCGACCAGGATCAGGTCAAGAAGCTGTTCGACACGCTGGCGACCCGCTACAAGGACCGCCAGGGCGGCTACACCCGCATCATCAAGGCCGGCTTCCGCTACGGCGACAACGCGGCGATGGCCGTGATCGAGTTCGTCGACCGCGACGTCGACGCCAAGGGCCAGGACTCCGGTCCCGCCCAGGATAAGGAAGCCGAGGCGGCGTAAGCCGGCTTCGAGCCAGGGTTTTGAAAGCGGCGCCTTCGGGCGCCGTTTTTGTTTGCGCCATGGAAAGTCCTCCGCTGCGCACCGCTCCATCAACGTCATTGCGAGCGAAGCGAAGCAATCCATCGCGCCGGGAGCGGAGACATGGATTGCTTCGTCGCTATCGCTCCTCGCAATGACGATCGAACAGGGGCGTTACATCCTGCAGGATAAGAGGATGAGCCAGGCGGTCATCCGGCGCGGATGGTCGCGACGAAGTTGTCGAGCTCCTGCCGCAAGCGGACGTTGCCGTCCGACAGCAGCCGCGACGAGCTCAGCACCTGGGACGAGGCGGTGCCGGTCCTGGATGCGCCGCTGGCCACCTGTCCGATGCTGACCGCCACCTGCGCGGTTCGCTCTGAAGCGATCTGAACGTTTTCCGCGATGCTCCGCGTCGCGCTGCCTTGCGCATCGATGGCACCAGCCACGTCGGAGGCTATCCGCGCGATCCGCTGGATGATGCCGGCGATATCGCTGATCGCGCCGGCGGATTCCCGCGTTGCCGCCTGGATATCCGCGATCTGCGCGCGGATGTCCTCGGTGGCCTCAGCGGTCTGCCTGGCGAGCGTCTTGACCTCCTGCGCGACCACGGCAAAGCCCGAGCCTGCGTTGCCGGCGCGCGCGGCCTCGATGGTCGCGTTGAGCGCGAGCAAATTGGTCTGCCGCGCGATCGCAGCGATCAGTTGCACCACGTTGCCGATGCGATCGGCGGCGGATGCCAGCTGGGCCATCCGCGCGTCGGTCTGCTGCGCCTGTGCGACCGCATCGCTGGCGAAGCTGGCCGATTCGCCGACCTGGCGCCCGATCTCGGAAGCCGATGCGATCATCTGTTCGGTCGCCGCCGCGACCCGCCTGACATTGTCGGAGGCCTCCTCGGAGGCGGCCGCGACATTGGCGGACAGGTCCTGGGTGTGATGGGCGGTGTCGCTCAGGTCGCGCGCCGACGCCGCAAGCTCCTCGGACGCCGCTGATACCGTCGCGATGACGTTGCCGGCGCTGGCCTCGAACGCCGCCGCGAGCCGCGCCAGTTCGGCCCTGTGCCGACCCGCGGCGCGGCGGTCTTCTTCGAGCCGGGCATCGAGCTCGGCGCGCGCCTTCTCCTGCGCCCTGGTCTTGAAGCTCTCGACCGCCTGCGCCATGCCGCCGATCTCGTCGCTGCGCTCGAGGCCGGGCAGCACGACGTCGAACTGCCCTTCGGCGAGCTGCCGCATCGCCGCGCTCATCCGGCTGATCAGGCCCGCGACCCGCCGGCCGAACAGGATCGCAAACAGCGTCAGAACGAACGCAACGATCCCGATCAGCCAGCTGAACGTCTGCCTGAACGCGTCGGCCTTGCGCTGCGCGAGCTCGGCACGGACGTTGGCGGCGTCCGCGACCTTGACCAGCACCGGGCGGGTGCGGTCGAAGATCTGGCTGAGGTCGTCGAGCTGATCGTCGAGCGTCTGGCGCGAGACCAGGAAGCCGGCGAAAGCAAGCTTGTAGGCGCGGGCAAGCCCGAGCAGCTCGGTCTTCACATCCGCGGAGAGGATAGACGCAGCCAGCGCGGTCTCGAACTCGTCCTCGCGCGCGTTGAGCTGGTCGCCGAAGCGCTCTTCGCCGCTCAGCGCGAAATCCTTCTCAAGGCGGCGCATCGTCAGCAGCAAGATGGTCAGGCGCGGCTGATCGATCTGCCCGACCTTGGCTTCGAATTGCTGAACCGCGCTACGCAACTTGCCCTGCAAGCCGTCATTCGCAGTCATGCCGAGGACGCGCTGAGCGCCGACAATGTTCTGGAAGCGCGTCGCGTAGAGATTGATTCCGCTGCGCAGCGAGGCAACCTGCCGGATCGGATCACCTTCCGGCGCGGCCATCGCGAAGGCTTCGAGCTTGTCGAGCAGGGCGATCTCGTCGGCGACGCCCGCGGCGAGCTGCTTCGCCAGGCCCTCATCGCGCGACTTCAGGAAGCGGGCCGCGATCTGCTGCGTCTCCAGGAAGCCATCCGAGAGCTCGGACAGCTGCGCCCTGAACCGCATGTTCTGGTCCGACTCGCGCTGAACATTGGCGGCGTAGTCGAGGCCGCCGAGGCAGGTGACACTGATGATGGCGACGCCGCCAATCCCGAGCATCGCGATCTGGCTTTTGAGGCTGGGGCGAAATCGCTTCAGGATATCAGCGGCGAACGGCTTCATCCTGGATACAACGAACATCTGATGCATTCCTGTCAGTCGCAGAGCTCCGGACGTCGTTGTTGAAGCGCAGGTCGCGTCCGGTTGGCAACACAACAGCTCGCGCTGTTTGCAGCGACGCTTAGCGGCGGCGAATTGACAATGTGTGAAAGCGTTCAGCGCGCACGCGGTGTTTCATATGAAGATTGGATGAAGGTCGCAGTGACGATGCATCAACCAAAATTGCGCGACGATTTGACTCGCGACGAAAATGCGCGCCGTGCCTCACGCGTCATCCGCGCGACACGGTTGCCGCCGGTCGCCGGCGGTGCTGAGATGCCGGTCCGCGCTGCCGCGGATTTGCGCATGCGCCTGCTCGCACCCCGGTTGCATCGGCGCGCGCGCATCCAAATATGTCCGGTACGCTTCACAGGAGATCTCTCATGAAAATCGACCTTTCCGGAAAGACTGCGCTGGTGACCGGATCGACCGCGGGTATCGGCCACGCCATCGCCAAGGGGCTGGCAGCGACCGGCGCCGAGGTCGTGGTCAATGGCCGCGGTCAGGCCAAGGTCGATGCAGCGGTCGCCGCGATCGCGCAGGCGGTATCGGGTGCGAAGGTGCGCGGCGTAGCCGCCGACGTCTCGACCGCGGCCGGCTGCAAGGCGCTGCTCGCGGCGCTTCCCGAGGTCGACATCCTCGTCAACAATGCCGGGATCTTCGAGCCGAAGGGCTTCTTCGATATTCCCGACGAGGACTGGAGCCGCTTCTTCGAGGTCAACGTGATGTCGGGCGTGCGGCTGTCGCGCGGCTACATGCAGGGCATGCTGAAGCGCAACTGGGGCCGCATCGTCTTCATCTCCTCGGAGTCCGGCCTCAACATTCCGACCGAGATGATCCACTACGGCATGACCAAGACCGCGCAGCTGGCGATCGCGCGCGGGCTCGCGGAGCTGACGAAGGGCACCGCGGTCACCGTCAACTCGGTGCTGCCCGGACCGACCATGTCCGAGGGCGTCGAGACCTTCGTCAAGGATCTCGCGAAGCAGAACGGCCAGTCGGTCGAGGAGGCGGCCGCCAACTTCGTCAGGCAGCACCGGCCGACCTCGCTGCTGCAGCGCTTTGCCAGCACCGAGGAGATCGCCAACCTCGTGGTCTATGCCTGCTCGAAGCAGGCGTCGGCGACCAATGGCGCTGCGCTGCGCGCCGAGGGCGGCATCGTCAATACGATCGCGTGAGGCCGCATGGCGGCCTATGCGATTTCAGAGGTCGAAATGCGGGACGCCGCGGCATTCGAGGCCTATCGAACGCTGGCGGCGAAAACCATCGAACAGTATGGCGGTCGCTACATCGTGCGCGGCGGCGCCGCCGAAGTGGTGGAGGGCGGTCCGCCGCCGAATGCGATCGTCATCGTCGAATTTCCGACGATGGCGCGTTTGCGCGAATGGTACGCGTCACCGGAATACGCCGAAGCGCTGAAGCATCGCGCAACCGCGCTGGAGCGCCGGCTGCTGTTCGTCGAGGGTGTGCCGCAGATCGAAAGCGGGATGAATTTTGCTTGAATCGGCTTGGCGCGATCTTGGTTCACCTCTCCCCGGCGGGGAGAGGTCGGATTGCGAAGCAATCCGGGTGAGGGCTCTTGCTCTCTCGATAGACCGTAACCCCTTACCCGATTTGCTGCGCAAATCGACCTCTCCCAAGGGAGAGGTGAACTTTTGATGCCGTTCCAGCTCAACCTAATCTTATCAGGCTTTAGGCTTTAGCCCCGTCGAGAAACTCGCTGAATCCTGCGGGTCGGTAGGGGCCGAAGCATATCTGCTCGAGTACGCCGATCCCAGTCTGGCTGCCCTGGCGGGCGCGCACCACCTGTTGCACATGCACGTTCTCGCGGGCCAGCGGATCGAGCGTCAAGGGATCGAACGACTCGCCGCCGATCTCGAGCTCGCCTTTCCACATGCCCTGGCCCCATTGCGGATGACCGTAGCCGAGGCCCTTCATCTGGAATTTGAGGATCGGGTCGAGTGCGATGGTCGTGGTGTGGCCGTCGATATCGACGAGATCGATTTCCGCCGACTGCGCGAGCCGCGTGTTGGGGACGTATTTGACGCGATGCCGCGCAGTCGCCATGCGGCGGTCAAGCCCGTCGACCACGCCGGGGACCTCGGCCTCGCTCCGGTAGAGCGGCGCGGTGATGCCCTCGCGGACCAGCGCCTCGCCCTGCGTCCCGTCGAAGAAGATGGCGTGCGAGATGTGGTCGTCCCAGACCAGCGGCGCCCACAGGAAGAACACGCTCGGCGGCGGCATCGGTGCGCCGCCGACATCGCGCTCACCGACATTGCGCACGCCCCAGGAGCGATCCTTGGTGCCATAGCAGGTGCGATCGTCGACCTTGATCCCGCCGTCGGGGTGATGCACGACCCCGCTCCAGCGGCCGAACTGGTCGAACCGGGTCGAATCCATCGCGCGGCGGTCGCCCGACCAGAGCGTCTGGCGGGCTTCCTGGATCGCCGCCGTGCGCGCGGAGAAGGTCAGGTCGCAGGCAAGGCCGGTCGCATTGTCGTCGAGCACGATGCGGGTCCGCAACATCGGTTCGAGCACCTCGAGCCGGAACGGACCGACCTGCATCTCGGTGCGCTCGATCGGCGCGCGCCGCGAGCCGTAGAAGCAGTGCTGTCGTCCGCCGCGCTCCACCACGCTGAAGGCGCAATCGAGGATCTTGCGGTGCGGGTAGATCGCAATGCCGATGCCGAAATAATACGCGCCGTCGGCGGTGTAGCCATTGAACCAGGTCCGGTCATAGACATTGCGGTCGCTGGTCGAGGGAACCGCGATCGGCTCCGGCGTCTGGTGGATGGGGAAGTCGTCAAGTTTGTTGAGCACGCCGATCCCTTTCGATGTTAGTCCCGCCAGTATGAGAAACTGTCGTGATCCAACGCTTGCGCGCAGGCGCCGCGGGTCATTTTCAGGAACAGTGCGTCGCCGCGCTCGGAGCGCTGCACGCTGAGCGCGGAGACCACGCCCATCATGATGCCATGCAGGGTGTAGCGGCGGTAATCCCGCCAGCAATCATCCCAGCCATAGTCCCGCACCCCACGGCGGATCAGCTCCGAATGATAGAATCGCACCAGGTCAATTTCATGTAATCGCCGCTCGGACGGGTCGATGCCGGCCGACAGGAAATAGGCGACGTCGACGATCCCAGGCCCCACCGTCAGCGTCTGCCAATCCAGCGTCGCCATCGGACGGGTGTTGCCGCGGACCTCGAACAGCATATTGTCGAGCCGGAAGTCCGCATGCTGCAGCGTTCGCGGCACTGATCGATCGGACTGGTAGCGCGGTATCGCGTCCGGAAGCTTGTCGATCAGATCAAGGAATTCCGGCTCGATCACGCCGCGATAGCGATCCTTGTAGTGAGCGATAATGCCGGGCAGCACCGCGCGAAGGTCTCTGCGCCGGCTTGCGGCAACCACGAAGCATTGCACCGTGTCGAGCGTCGGATCGCTCCATCGCGGTGCATGCAGCGCGGCCGCCTCGGTCATGGCTGTCAGGCAGTCGGCGATCGCGCATCCGGCGAGCTGGTCGCCCGGTCGTGCGGGCGCGAGATCTTCCAGGATCAGTGTGAAGTCGTCGGTCGCCGGATCGATTTCGGCGAGGATCGGCCGCGGGGTGTGAATGGCGACGGTCGCCGCCAGCTCGCGATAGAACGCAACCTCGCGGACGTAAAGCGTGCGTGCGGAACCGGACCGGCGGCTGTCGGGATCCGCCGCAGGGAATTTGCCGACGACGCTTGCGGGCGCGCGCGGCTCGTTGCCGTCATAGGTCAGATGAAACCGATAGCTGTCGCCGACGAGGCCATTGCCGACCGGCGTGCAAGCGAGATCGACGACCTTGGCCTGGTCGATCAGGCCGGCTTCGCGCAGCGCCCGCGTCATCCACTCCGGATCGATCCGCGACGGATCGGCCGTGAGCAAACTCATCGGTTTCCTCCCATCCCCTTGTATCCCCTTGGGGCGTCACCGCCGCTCGGCCGCATCATGCGCGGCCCGATTGAGGACGGGGTGATCGTTGCCGCGGATCATACAGGCGATGGCGGCTTTGGCAAAAGCGCCGCGCCGGCGTGTGGGATATCTCGTAGGGCGGGTCGGCTGCTCTTACTGCGTTGCAGCCGTTTTTCCCCGGATCCTATGATGGTTAGTGAATTCGGTCGTCATTGCGAGCGAAGCGAAGCAATCCATCTGCCCTCAAACGCGGTTAGATGGATTGCGTCGTCGCTATCGCTCCTCGCAATGACGACGGAGGCAGAACCGTGACGTAATAGGCCTAATCCACTACCGCAGTGGGGCCTACCACCCTTCCAGCACGATCTTGCCGCGCGACTTGCCGCTTTCCAGCAGCGCGTGGGCGCGCTTGAGGTTGGCGGCATTGATGGTGCCGAAGGTTTGGTCGAGCGTGGTGCGCAGCACGCCCTTGTCGATCAAATCGGCGACGTCGTTGAGCAGATGATGCTGCGCGATCATGTCGGGCGTTTGGAACGACGAGCGGGTGAACATCGACTCCCAGTGGATCGACACCGCCTTGCCCTTGAACGCGGCAACGTTGAATTCGGCGGGATCGTCGATCAGGCCGAACTTGCCTTGAGGTGCGATGAAGTCGGCGATCGACTTATAGTGCTGGTCGGTAAACGTCAGGCTGGCGACGAGGCCGACCGGCGGCAGCTTCAATTTCTCGATCTGCTCCTTCATCGGTTGCGAGTGATCGATCACCGCGTGTGCGCCGAGATCGAGGCACCACTTCGCCGACTCCGGCCGCGTCGCGGTCGCAACCACGGTCAGCCCGGTGAGGCGGCGCGCCAGCTGGATCAGGATCGAGCCGACGCCGCCGGCGCCGCCGGTGATCAGCAGCGTGCGCGGATCGAGGCTCTTGCCCGGCACCGCACCGAGCCGGTCGAACAGCAATTCCCATGCGGTGATCGAGGTCAGGGGCAGGGCGGCGGCCTGCGCGAATGACAGCGAGGTAGGCTTGTTGCCGACGATGCGCTCGTCGACCAGGTGAAATTCCGAGTTGGTGCCCTGGCGCAGGATCGAGCCCGCGTAGAACACCTCGTCGCCGGGCTTGAACAGCGAGACGTCGGGCCCGACGGCATCGACCACGCCGGCCGCATCAAAGCCGAGGATCTTGTAGCCGCCATCGGTCGGCGCCGCGCGCTTGCGCACCTTGTAGTCGACCGGGTTGGCCGAGATTGCCTTCACCGCGACGCGGATGTCGCGCCCCCTGGGTTCGGGCTTGGCGATCTCGAAATCGACGAGCGAATCCGCCGCCTCGATCGGCAGCGACTTTTGGTATCCGACGGCCTTCATGCCTGGTCTCCCTGGTGGGCGATTGCCTGCCGTCTTACCTGTCGCGCTGGCGTCCTTTTGGCAAGTACTGTAAAATCAGGGAACTAGTCCCTGTTTGTATACTATTGGGAAATTATCGATGAAACGGAAGAATTTTGCCCGCCGGCCGGGCTGCGCGGTCGAAGCCGCGCTCGACCTGATCGACGGCAAATGGAAGGGCGTGATCCTGTATCATTTGCAGGCCGGTACCCAGCGCTTCGGCGAACTGCGGCGGCGGATGCCCGGCATCACCCAGCGCATGCTGACCAAGCAGCTGCGGGCGCTCGAGGACGATGGCCTCGTGATCCGCAAGGTCTATGCCGAAGTGCCGCCGCGGGTCGAATACACGCTGTCCGAACTCGGCGAGAGCCTGCGTCCGGTGATCGATATTCTGAAAGCCTGGGGCGAGGGCCATCAGGAACGGTTGTCCTGCGCCCCGGCGCCGGAGGTCGTTGTGAAGAAGAAGCGCGCGGCATAGGTGCGTGACCTGGAAATTGCGCACGACTCAGGGCGCTTAGGAGATAGAGCTATGATGGCATCTGGCAAAACGACGGAGTTACGGCTCCTCAATACGTATGCGGCTATCAACTCGGCGCATTTGTCGAATTGCACGCGCATCGTTAGAGCTGAAATTACTCTGAAGGACTCTGCTCGGGCTCTTGCGACGGATTGAATATCACCGCCATATCATCGAGAGGAACGACGTAGCTCTCGCCTTGGAAGTCCGCACGGATCCTTGCGGCTTCTGAGCGCAGCCGCATTTCGATGTCGCTCAACGACGATCTGGTGGTTTCTGCAACGGCCCTTATGAAATGTGCCCAGTCGGCCCAGACCGCGGTTTGATCCACCACTCTCTTTCCGGCGAATTGGGCGTTGTAACGACCCAGAACGAACAGGATAACATGCGGGGACGTCGTGGGGGACGCGCCTAGCCTTTCGAGCAAGGGCGCCGTTCCGTATTTGGAGAGCCACGCGCTGACCTGCGTGATCCACTTGTTGGATTCCACGACCAAATTCTTGGCGGCACTTCTACTACCGCGACCGTGAGGACCGACTGGTTGCTGCCACTTCAACTGAAATAGGCCGATTTCATTCTTCTCGTGGTCATAGACCAAAGCGTCGATGTCGGTCATGACACGTCGCTCGTCTCGTAATGGAATTCCCGCCTCCGCGCACGTCCAACGAGGCCGCAAAAACACGTCATTTAGCTCTCTGCGCCATCTCTTTTCGCGATTATTGGCGATCTCGAACCAGTCTTGAGGATATTTATTTTGCAAATCGCGCAACAGGAACAGAAACGGATTTATTTCCAATCCATAGGCCGGAAGGATGAAGTTGTTTTGGTTCGACCGTACGATCGGAGCCCATGCGGTTTCGGCAGCCTGTAGGTGCGCGTCCTTATTCGAGGGCTCGAGTGTCAAGCTGCTGAGAATTTGTTGGAGCTGGAGGCGGTCGGCGTCTAGATGCCGGGCCAAACTCACTAGAAATTCGTCGAAGGGCGCAAAAGTCGTGAGCAGGTTTCGCCAGTCAAGATGCGGATGCTTGTGTCTGAGTAGACCTGTGAAGCACAGGTGCTTTTGGCATCGGCCCGAAATCGCAGCGAGAACACCGAGGTACTCGTTGAACTGGTTGCCGCCCAATTTTTCTTCGGGTCCGATGAGGTCGTGGCTCCACATTCGTCTAAGATATAGCTGCCCCCATTCGTCGAAGTAGCGATCTATCTCGGTGGTCGTCGTATAGCGAATGCCCCAGTTCTGAAATACGTCCACACGCCTCGTAAGTTCCGGCAGAATGCTCATATGGCGCCGTTCGAGGCCTTCCTCCCACGCGCGATCCATGTCACGTGATACGTCGGTGAGCCATTTGCGTTGAGCACGAGCGACGATTTCCGCGTAGAGGGACGGATCGGTCGCCTTTAGAACGAGGATATGTTTGATTCCCGAGGGTTGTGTTTGTGTGAGGTTTTCCAGTCGAGCCGATACCAGGTCTTCCGCTAGCCAACCCCGAAGCGTTTCGGCCTTTTCGACGATGCCGCAATGAAAAAGGAATTCGTCGGCCTGACTTTGAATCGTCTTGTTGCTTGGAAAGAGGACGAACGGTCCACTGGAGAATTGATTCGGGATGAGGCGCTCTAGGTGGTGTGGACAGTTACCGCATCCATAGGACGATAGCAGCAAGAGTGACGACGGCGAGGTAATTTCTAGCTGTCTTTTCGAAGCGTGTAGCGACGCGCCGGAACTGCTTGAGCTTACTGAAGCAGCATTCGACAAGATGCCGCTGGGCATAGAGATGCTTGTCGAGGGGATATTTGAGGGCGCGTGACGGGTTGTTGGGGATGACGGCAAGCGCGCCCTTGGCTGTGATGGCCTGACGCAAGTGATCCGCGTCATAGGCCGCATCGGCCATGACCACCTCGGCGGGCAATCCCTCGATCAATGTGGCGGCTTGCGGTGCATCGCCCTTCTGGCCCGCGGTGAGCGTGAACCGCACGGGACATCCCAAACCCCGTACG